>JANYBQ010000113.1 GCA_025360705.1 Betaproteobacteria bacterium
CTACGCCATGCGCGATGCCTGGCAAAGCATCCGCGAACGCCAGTTGGACATTGACGTCCTGATGATCGTCGCGGCGATGGGCGCCGCAGCAATGGGGCAGTGGGCCGAAGGCGCCCTGCTGCTCGTCTTGTTCAGCCTGGAGCACCTGGCCATGGACCGTGCCCAAGCCCTTCCTATTTCTGGACTTCAGTCACGGATACAGCCACCAGTTGCTTGTGACTGGCTGAAATAGGGCGAGACTGAGCGCCCAAACAGCGCCCGCCCAGAGCGGGCCAGCCATCGGATAAACTTGGCGCTTGCACGCGCAAAGGTCCCCAACCCTTGCGCATCAGCGCGTCGGGACCTGCGCTTGTCCGCGCCCCACGCTCCGTCCAACAACGACACCGCCTGGAGACACGCATGACCCCACACGCCGCCTTTCGTACCCGCACGTTGCTCGCCGCGCTGATAGTCGCCGGCACCGTCAGCGCAGCCTTTGCCGCCGACATCAGGATCGGGGCGGCCGAGGCGCTGTCCGGGCCAGCCAGCCAATATGGGCTATCGATCAAGAGCGGTTTGGAGCTTGCCGTCGACGAACTCAACGCCGCTGGCGGCGTCAAGGGCAACAAGATCGCCCTGCAGTTCGAAGATGAAGCCGGCAAGAAAGAGCAGGCGATCGACGTCTTCAAGAAACTGATCTTTCAAGACAAGGTGTTGATGGTTTTCGGCCCTACGCTGTCGAATTCGGCGCAGGCCGCCGACCCGGTCGCGCAGGCCGCCAAGGTCGTGGCCTTCGGTACCTCAAACACCGCCGACGGCATCACCTCGATCGGTGACTACATCTTTCGCAATTCGGTGACCGAGGCTGATGTGCTGCCCGAGACCTTGCGCGTTGCCATCAAGCACGCGAACATCAAGAAGGTCGCGGTGCTCTACGGCAACGACGACGTGTTCACCAAGAGCGGTTACGACGCCTTCAAGAAGGCGCTCGAAACCATGAAGGTGCCGGTCACGACGACCGAGACCTTCGCCAAGGGCGATGTTGACTTCAAGGCGCAACTCACCAAGATCAAGGCTAGCGGTGCCGACGCGATCGTGCTCTCGGCGCTGATCGCCGAAGGCGCGCCGATCATGGTGCAGGCGCGTCAGCTCGGCATCGACGTTCCGTTCATCGGCGGCAACGGCATGAACTCGGTCAAGATTTTCGACCTGGCGAAAGAGAAGAGTGACAACCTGTGGGTCGGCAGCCCGTGGGCGCTGGGCAACCAGACCAAAGAGAACCAGCACTTCGTCGTCGCCTACACGCAGAAGTACAAGTCGGCGCCCGATCAGTTCGGCGCACAGGCCTACGACGCGATGAAAATCGTCGCGCTCGCGCTCGGCAAGATCACGCTGACCGGCAACCTGGAAGCCGATCGAAAGGCGCTGCGTGATGCGCTGCCAACCGTGACCTTTACCGGCGCAACCGGCGCGTTCAAGTTCCGCCAGGCGATCGGCAAGGACGGCAAACCGGCGGGCTACGACGCGCAGCAGGCCGCGATCGTGTCGGTCACCAAGGGTGGCAAATACGCCATCGAGAAGTAATCGCTTGACAGTTACATCGCCACCCCGCCGCGCCGCGCCCGGCGGGGTGGCGGCCCCCTAGGGCGCTGTTCGCGCTACGCCGCGAACGGGTCGCCACACCATCATGCTTGCACAGCAAATCGTCAACGCCCTGTCCCTGGGTAGCGTCTACGCACTGTTCGCGCTCGGTTTCACGCTGGCATTCGGCGTGCTGGGCGTGATCAACCTCTCGCATGGCGCCATCTTCATGATTGGCGCCTACGCGGCGCTGCAGGTCGTCACCAAGCTCGGGTTCCCGCTCTGGGCCTCTTTGGTCGCGGCCTTCTTCGTGGCGGGTGGCTTCGGCTTGCTGATTGACATGTGGGTGTTGCGGCCGCTGCGCCAGCGCAACGCGCCGCACCTGATACCGATGATCGCGACGATTGGCCTGGCGATCTTTTTCAACAATGCATCGCAAGGCCTGTTTGGTGCCGAGAATTTGCGCTTCCCGGGCGATCTGGTGCCCGACCAGCAGCTTTACTTCTGGGGCGTGCAGATCAGCGTGCTCGAGCTCGCGATCATCGTGCTGTCGCTCGCACTGATGGCAGGCTTGCTGATCGTGATGCGCAAGACCCAACTCGGCCGTGCGTTGCGCGCGATCGCCGAGTCGCCGAAGGCTGCAGCGCTGCTCGGTATCAACGTCGAGGGGCTGTTCTATCTGACCTCGTTCACCGCTGCCGCACTCGGTGGCGTCAGCGGCGTCTTGATCGCGCTGTACTCCAACGCGGTATACCCGTTGATGGGCCAGCCGATGCTACACAAGGGCATTGCGGTGATCATCCTCGGCGGCATGGGCGACATCCGCGGAGCGCTGATCGGTGGCCTCTTTCTTGGCTTCGCCGAAGTGATGGCGGTCGCCTACATCGGCTCGACGATGCGCGACGCGGTGGCGTTCGGCTTGCTCTTTATCGTGCTGCTGCTCAGGCCCCAAGGCATGTTCGGCAAGGTGCTGGAGCGCAAGGCCTGATGGACTGGTTCGTCAACTTCTGGCAGATCTACAGCAACCTGGTGCTGACGATCGGTATCAACGCGCTGCTCGCGCTGTCGATCTGGCTCACGCTTTCTTGCGGCCTGCTCGCGATGGCGAACGCCGCGTTCATGGGCATCGGTGCGTACACCGCGTCGATTCTGACGATGAACTACGGCGCACCTTTCCCGGTCGCGCTTGCCGGTGGCATCGCCGCGCCGACCGTTGTCGCGCTGCTGATGGGTGGCCCGACCTTGCGGCTCTCGGGTGTCTACCTGGCGATGGCCACGCTGGGCTTCGGCGAGGTCGTGCGGGTACTGATCCTGAATGCCGACGCGCTGACCGGCGGCGCACTCGGCCTGAACGGCATTCCGCAACTGACGCAAGCGTGGCATGTGGTGGCAGCGCTCGTAATTACTTTGCTGATCCTGTGGCGGCTGCGGCGCTCGCGCATCGGGCGGGCGTTTGAGGCGATCAAGGAAGATACGGTGGCGGCTTCGCTGATGGGTATCGCGGTCAACGCGCACAAGATGCTCGCGTTCGCGCTCGGCGCCGGCATCGCCGGGCTGGCGGGTGCGCTGAACGCGCACCTGACATTCTTCATCGGCCCGAGCGAGTTCGGCTTCGACCGCGGTGTCGACATTCTGACAATGGCGATCCTTGGCGGCACCGGCGCGCTCCCCGGACCGGTGCTGGGCGCGCTGATCGTGACGCTGTTGCCAGAGCTGCTGCGGAACTTCCGCGACTTCCGCACCATGATGAACGGTGCGATCCTGGTGCTGATCGTGCTGTTCCTGCCGAAGGGGCTGTGGGATCCGCAGCGCTTCAAATCGTGGTTCAAGCGGGGCACGACCCGATGCTGAAGCTAAGCAATGTCTCCAAGCGCTTCGGGGGCTTAAGCGTTCTGCAAGACGTGAGCTTCGAGGTGTCCGCAGGCAAGATCTTCGGCCTGATCGGGCCGAACGGCGCGGGCAAAACGACGGTCTTCAACCTGATCACCGGGCTTCTCGCACCGAGCGGTGGCGCGATCGAGTTCGGCGGCTATAACCTGGTTGGCGTGAAGCCGCACGAGATCACCCGGCTTGGCCTGGGCCGCACCTTCCAGAACATTCGCGTCTTCAAGGAGATGACGCTGATCGAGAACGTCGTCGTCGGCATGCATGCGCATCTGAACTACGGCGTGCCTGGCTGGTTGTTCTCGCTGCCGGGATTTCGCGCGAAGGAGCGGCAGGCGCGCGATCGCGCGCATGAGCTGCTGGTCTGGGTAGGCCTCGATGCGAAGGCGTTCGACACCGCCGACAACCTCTCCTATGGCGACCAGCGCAAGCTTGAACTTGCGCGCGCCCTGGCGACGCAGCCCAAACTGCTGCTGCTCGACGAGCCGGTCGCCGGCATGAACAGCGGGGAGAAGGTTGCGCTGATGGGCGTGATCGCCGAGATCGCCCAACGCGGCTTCACCGTATTCATGATCGAACACGACATGCGCTTTGTGATGGGCTTGTGCGAACGCATCGCGGTGCTGAACTTCGGCAAGATCATCGCCGAAGGAACGCCTGAGCAGATCAAGAACAATCCGGACGTGATCGAGGCTTACCTCGGACGTGACGACGACGACGACGTGGTGGCTGCATGAGCTCACTGCTCGAAGTACGCGACCTGCAAGTTGCCTACGGCCAGATCGAAGCGGTGCAAGGGGTTGACTTCGACGTCCCTGCCGGCGAGATCCGCACGCTGGTCGGCGCCAACGGCGCGGGAAAATCGACCACGCTGCTCGCTCTCTCGGGCCTCGTAAAACCGAAGTCGGGTTCGATCCGGTTCGACGGTGTCGAGCTGACGAAGCTGAAGACGCACCAGATCGTCGAGCGTGGGCTGGTGCAGGTCGCAGAGGGCCGGGCGATCCTGACGACGCTGACGGTGCGCGAGAACCTGGAGCTTGGCGCGTACCGGCGAAACCGCGGACGCAAGGACCGAGCCGCGATCGCGAGCGACATGGAGCGCGTGATCGCCCTGTTCCCGCGGCTGCACGATCGCATCGACGCACTCGCCGGCAACCTCTCCGGCGGCGAACAACAAATGCTCGCGATCGGCCGCGCGCTGCTCGCGAAGCCGCGCCTGCTGCTGCTCGACGAACCTTCGATGGGCTTGGCGCCGATCATGGTGCAGGACATTTTCAAGAAACTGCGCGAGATCAACCTCGAGGGCCTGACGATCTTTCTGGTCGAACAAAACGTGCGCCTGGCATTGAAGATCGCGCAGCACGGCTACGTGCTCGAGAACGGCAAGATCGTGCTGGACGGCAGCGGTGCGGCGCTGCTGAACGACCCGAAGGTGCTGGCGGCGTACATGGGCGGTTAGGCAAGCTCGACGACCGTTACCTTCTTTACGCCCTACAGTCCGATCCTCTGCAGCGGCAGCTTCACGCCGTGGCATCCTGCTCGACCGTGCAGCAGATGCGCGTTCCGGACTCGAAGAATCTGCAATTGCCGCTGCCCACTCTTCGGGAGCAGCAGGATGTTGTGGCGACACTCGACGCGATGCGTGACGAGACGATCGAACTGGGAGTCATCCGCTCGCGCAAGCTCGCCGCCCTCGCTGAACTGAAAAAATTCCTACTTCACCAAGCCTTCAGCGGTGCCTTGTAGCCCGTGGGAGGCGGTGCTGCCATTGTGCTTACATCAGAATGAAAGCGAATGATGGAAGTTGCGATCCGAAAAATGGGTAACTCGCAGGGTGTGTCGATTCCCAAACCGATGCTGGCGCAGCTGGAGCTGGAGGGCATGGCCGACCTGCAGGTGCGTGATGGCGTCATCGAAATTCGCGCCATCCGCTGCGGCGCAACGCCAGAGTAGCGGATTGGCGTCTGTTAACCCTTTTCGCTTTGCGCCGCTTTGGTGAAATTTCTGTAGACTCCGCCAGAACCTTCAACGCCAGGCAGCGATGACACCCATCCATTCCAATCTAGGCCGCTCTTTCGACGCCTCGCGTTCGCCCGGCAAAATCGCGATCATCGATCTCAAGGACTGGGACAACCCGCTTGAAGTGACATACGCCGCCCTCGACGCGGAGTGCGACGCAGTCGCGCGCGGGTTACTGGCCAAGGGGCTCAAGCGCGGCGACCGGGTCGGCATTCTGTCGCTCAACCGCATCGAACTGCTTGCCGCATATTTCGGCAGCATGCGTGCTGGACTGGTTGCGGTGCCGATCTCTTTCAAGCTGCCGCGCGAAACCATAGACCATATTGTTCTGGACGCCGATTTGCGGGCGATTTTCCACGACCGCGAGCGCGCCGACCTGTGTCCGGCCGGGCTTCTGTGTATTGACTTCGACGATGCTTCTGGATACCGAGCGCTGCTCGATTTCGGGACCTTCGAAACCATCGAGCCGGCCGAACGCGAACTCGGCATGATGCTCTACACCTCGGGATCCACGGGCAAACCCAAGGGCGTGTTGCTGTCGCACGCGTCGCAGCGCTGGTCGCTGACAACCTCGGCAAGCACCTATGGCGAGCGCCCTCAGCATCGCTATATCGTCGCGGCGCCGATGTTCCACATGAACGCGACCATCAGCGTCAAAGGCGCCTTGGCGTCCGGTGGCAGCATCGTGTTGCTGCCTTCCTTCGACGCGCGCAAATACGCACTGGCGATTGAACGTTTCCGCGTCACCTGGCTCACCTCGGTGCCGACCATGCTGGCTCTGGTGGCACGCGAGCGCGAGCTTGTCGGCGGCCTCGATTTTTCGTCCGTAACCAATGTCACCATGGGCTCAGCGCCTTTGACGCAAGCCCTGGTCGACAAGGTGCAGGCGCTGTTCCCGAAGGCGTCGATCAACAACAGCTACGGCACCACCGAGGCCGGCCCGTCGCCATTCGGGCCACATCCGGATGGCATCCCGCGCCCCGCCACCGCGCTGGGCTACCCGCTGGCGGGCGCCCTGAGCGAGTTGCGCGAGGGACCCGACGCGAACGAAGGCGTGTTGTATATGAAGAGCCCGATGCGCATGGAGGGCTACAACAATCTGCCGCAAAAGACTGCGGAAGTAATGAGCGACGGATGGTATCGGTCCGGCGACATCATGCGGCGCGATCGACATGGCTTCTTCTATTTCCTTGGCCGCGCCGACGACATGTTCGTGGTGGGCGGCGAGAACGTGTGGCCGGGCGAGGTCGAGCGGCTGATCGAACGTGTACCCGGTGTGCACCAGGCCACCGTGGTGCCGGTGTCCGACGAGATAAAAGGCAAGCTACCTTTTGCATTCGTGGTGCGCCAGGCTGGCGCGTCGGTGACCGAGGCGGACATAAAAGCCTTTGCCATCGCCAATGGCCCGGCTTACGCGCATCCCCGGCTGGTCGAGTTCCGCGACGAGATTCCTCTGGCCGCCACCAACAAGCCCGATCGCAACCGCATGCTGGCCGAAGCCGAGGTGATCGCGCGCGCGCGCCGGCCCGGCGCAGGGGCGATCTGACATGCGGGCGCTCGTCCTTCATGAACATGGCGGGCTCGAAAAACTGGTCTACCAGCCTGAGTACCGTGTTCCGGTCTGCGGCCCGGGCGACGCGCTGATCCGCACGCGCGCCTGCGCGCTCAACTACCACGACGTGTTTACACGCCGCGGAATGCCGGGTATCAAGCTCAGGCTGCCGCTGATTGTCGGCAACGACGCGGCGGGCGAGGTGGTGCAGGTGGGAAGCGAGGTTACGGCGTTCCGTGAGGGCGACCGCGTGCTGGTGGACCCGATCAACCGTGCCGGGCCCGGTTTTCTGGGGGAGACGATGGACGGCGGGCTGGGCGAATTCATATGCTTGCCGGCGCATATGCTGATTCCGTTGGATGACGCCATCGACTTCGCTACGGCGGCGGCGCTTCCGGTGGCGTACGGAACGGCGCATCGCATGATGTACCAACGCGGCCGCATCCAGGAGGGCGAAACGGTATTGATCCTCGGAGCTTCGGGCGGGGTAGGGAACTGCTGCGTACAACTGGCCAAGCGCGCGGGCGCAACCGTGGTGGTGTGCGCGTCGAGCGATGCAAAGCTGGCCCGGCTGGCGCAATGTGGTGCCGACATCGGTATCAACTACGCCACCCAGGATTGGGTGGCCGAATGCCATCGGCAATTCGGCCGTGCGACCACGCGCGGCGGAATCGGCGGCGGGCTCGACATGGTGGTCAACTTCACGGGTGGCGATACCTGGACGCGCGGTTTGCGCGTGTTGCGGCGCGATGGCCGGATGTTGACCTGCGGCGCGACGGCCGGGTTCGATCCGAAGGAAGACATCCGCTATATCTGGACCTTTGAGCTCAACATCATAGGGTCTAATGGTTGGTCGCGCGGCGACATCCTGGCCTTGCTCGACATGGTCAGGGCAGGCACGTTGCGCCCGATCCTCCATGGCACGCGTTACGCGCTCGCCGATGGGCGTGAGGCCATGCGCCAGATCGAAGACCGTCTGACTTTTGGCAAAGTCATCGTGGAGCCAGGTGCATGAGCAGGAATGCGATCATGAAATTATTCAATCATCTTCAGCGGCGGATGCCATGAAAAAATCCAGTCTTGGCGATGTCATCGGCACGATCGACCACGTCGTCATCGCTGTCGGCAACCTGACCGAGTCCGCCGACATCTATCGCAGGCTCGGCTTTACCTTGTCCCCCAAAGGAGTGCATAGCGCGGCGTTGGGCACCGAAAACCACACCGTCATGTTGCGGGAGGATTATTTCGAGTTGCTCTCAGTCGCAACGCCGACCGATCGCAATAGCCACTGGCGGCAAGTCATCGATCGGGGTGGTGGCATCGCGGGCATGGCGATGACCACGCGCGAACCTTACGCCGCGCGCGACTACTGGCTCTCGCAAGGTCTGGCGCCCGAGACACCGATCAAATTTTCACGTGCCGTGCCGCGGCCCGATGGCAGCGTGATGGAGGCGCGTTTTGAAGTCGTCTCGCTCGAAGAAATACCGCACACCGGTCTGCGCCTGTTTGTGTGCAGTCAACCCACGCGCGAAGCGGTGTGGCTGCCCGAACTGCTGGATCATGCGAACACGGCCTTTGCCATTCGCCGTCTGGTGCTGGCTTGCCCGGATGCCGATCTGAGCGCCGCCCAATGGCAACGCGCCTTGCCCAGCGCGCGCTTGCATGCAACGGCCACCGGCGTGACGCTCGATACAGGCCGGCATTCGATCGACCTCGTGCAGCAGAACGTTGAGAAGGTTCGTGCGCTGGGTATCGATTACGCGGTGGACGACATCGCGGCGTGCACCTCGTCGCTGGTCTCCGGCGCGATTCCCTACCGCGATGAAGGCGCCCGCATAACCGTCAGGCCGGAATTCGCATGTAACGTGGCGATCGCGTTCGAAGCCGCGAATTAGCGATTTCGGAAGTTCGACCGCGGCTTGGCATAGTTATTGCAAAAATTCGCAGCTGCCGATTGCGTGCAGTACCGGGTGTTATCCTGATTTCGACGTCGTAACAATGTTTTGATCCCATATTTACCGGAGGTCTCATGAGTGCAGGAAAACTGATGCGCGGTCTTGTCGTAGCGCTGTTGGTCGCGGCTGGATTTACAGGTCAGGCCCAGGCGCGTGACTTGCGTATCAACATCAATGCCGATCCGGAAATGATCGACCCGGTCACGTTCTCCGCCCTGATCGCCGGCGACGTATTGCGCAACGTCTACCAGAACTTCACGCGGGTCGATGAAACCGGCAAGGTGCTGCCTGCGCTGGCGCTAAAGTGGACCGCGAGTCCCGACAATCTGACCTGGCGTTTCGAGTTGCGCCCGAATGTCAAATTCCACACCGGCAGGCCGTTCGGCGCCAAGGACGTCAAGGCGAGTTTCGAGGCATTGCTGGCGCCGGGCAGCAAGGCCGGGCTTCAACTGCAGTACCTGCAGCGCATCGTGGGCGCGAAGGAGGTGCAGGACGGCAAGACCAAGGATCTTGCCGGTGTCAAGGTGGTGAGCCCGCTGGTGGTAGACGTCAACTTCAGCGCGCCCGATGTGCTGTTCCCGGTTTATCCCTTCATGTTCTTCGACACCCAGGTGGTCGCGGACAAAGGGCCCAACTGGTTCATGCAGGTCTCGGCCGGGACCGGTCCCTACAAGTTCGCGGAATGGAAACGCGGCCAGAGTGTCTATCTTCAGGCCTTCAAGGACTACTACGAAGGCGCGCCCAAGATCGATGGTATTCGTTTCATCATCGTCCCGTCGGAGGAAACTTCGGTCACGATGTACGAGGCTGGCGAACTGGACGTATTGATGGTGGCCAGCACCGACCTGGCGCGACGCATCATGCGCGATGCCAAGCTGAAGGCCGAGGCGCAAACCGTTTCCGCGGCACAGATCAACTACCTTGGAATGAACCAAAATCTGTATGCGCCGTTCAAGGACAAACGCGTGCGCGAGGCATTCTGTATTTCGATCGACCGCGACGCCATGACCCGGGGCCTGTTCGGCGGGCTCGCGCAGCCGCTGTATGGCCAGATTACCCCCGGCATTCCGGGCTACAACCCGGCGGTCAAGAAGATTGCCTACGATCCCGAGCGCGGCAAGAAACTCATGGCCGATGCGGGTTACCCCAATGGGCGCGGGTTGCCGCCGCTCAAGATCGCCAATTTGGCGCCTTTTCGCAATGAGGTGGCGTATTACGCCGACCAGTGGAAGCAGAACCTGGGTGTGACGGTCGACCTCGACCTGCAGGAGCGCGCTACATTCCTTCGTTCGCTCAACGCCGGCGAGACGCCCTTCTTCTCATGGGGCTGGACGGCGGACTATCCGGACGCGCTGTATTACCTGTCGCAGGTCTGGCACTCCAAAAGTCCGTTCAACCGCGCGCGTTACTCCAACCCCGGCTTCGACGCGTTGATAGACCGCGCCACGATCACCCCCGACAACCCGACGCGTTACAAGCAATATGCGGCGGCGGAGTCGCTGCTGCTCGACGATTGGGGTACATGCGGCCTTTTCGTGCGCACTTCCGTGGCGCTTGTAAAACCGAACGTGAAGGGCGTGGTGCTGGCTCCGATGCGTATGCTGCCGTACGGAAAAGTGACGATCGGCTGACACGCGGCCCGACACGCCGCACCACCCAATCCCTAGCGCCCGCCGGCTCCGTAGTTCCGCCGCACCCCCTCGATGGCTGCCTATGTTCTGCGCCGGCTGCTTGGACTGTTGCCGGTGCTCGTGGCGGCGGTTCTGCTGACCTTCGCGGCAAACCGGTTTGTGCCCGGCGATCCAATAACGATCATGCTGGGCGATCAGGGCGGCAATCTCCAGCTTGAGCAAAAGTTGCGCAGGGAATACGGCCTGGATCGCCCCGTCGCGGTACAGTTCGCGGACTATGTCGGCAAGCTCGCGCATGGCGACTTTGGCCTGTCGTTCCGATACCCTGGCGTTCCGGTCACGCAAGTAATCAAGGACGCGTTATGGATCAGCCCCTTGATCGCGGCATCGGCCCTTGCCCTGGCGATTCCCATCGGTATCGCGCTCGGCATCGTGGCGGCGCTGCGCCGCAATACCCTGGCCGACACCGGCATCATCCTGGTGCTGGTGGCCGGTTTGTCGATTCCCAATTTCGCGCTTGCGGCGTTTTTTGTCTGGGGCTTCGCGCTCAAGCTGCATTGGGTGCCAGTCGCGGGCTGGACTACATGGCAACACGCGATTCTGCCGGTCGTCTTGCTGGCCATTCCGGCCGCGGCGTATCTGGCGCGTCTGGCGCGCACCTTCATGCTCGAAGTATTGCAGCAGGACTATGTGCGCACCGCGCGCGCCAAAGGTTTGTCGGAGCGGCTGGTGGTGTGGCGTCACGGACTGCGCAATGTGCTGGTGCCGGTTCTGACGGTGTGCGGCGTGATTTTCGGTGGATTGATCACTGGAACCATCGTGATCGAAACCATTTTCAATATCCCCGGACTGGGGCGCATCGCCATCGAGTCGATCTTCGCGCGCGACTATCCGGTAACGATGGCCATCGTGATGTTGTTTACGCTTTTCTACGCCGCGATAAATTTCGCCGTGGACGTGTTGTACGGGCTGGTGGATCCGCGTATCCGGGTCGAGGCCAAACGATGAACGCAGTGCAGGACCCCGTCACGCAAGCGGCGGCATCCTTGAGAAGCATCGAGGACACGCAGTGCCGCGCGTGGGGACCCACATGACCATTGCCGAGGCGATTGTCGAGCAGACCGGCTTTGCCGATTTTTTGCGCCGCTTCTGGCACACCCGCAGCGCGGTGCTGGGTTTTGCGCTGGTCGCCTTGGCGGTCTCGGTCGCGTTGTTGTCGCACTGGATCGCACCGCTGGATTTTTCGCGTACCAATATGGCGTTCATCTGGGAGCCGCCGGGCCACGACTTCACGCTCGGCACCGATGCTCTGGGCCGTGACGTGTTGTCGCGATTGATAGTGGGGGCCTCGGTGTCGCTGGTGGTGGCGCTGTCGGTATTGACGATCTCACTGGTAATCGGTACCGCGGCGGGTATGGCCGCGGCCTGGTATGGCGGCTGGTTCGATTCGCTGGTAATGCGCACGGCCGACATCACTTTTGCATTTCCCGACCTGATTATCGCGATCCTGATCGCGGCGATGCTCGGCCCGGGTATCTCCACCGTGATCCTGTCGTTATCCATCGTAAGCTGGCCGGGTATTGCGCGGCTTACGCGTTCGCTGGTGCTGTCGCTGCGCAATGAATTGTTCGTGGACGCGGCGATTGTCTGCGGCACCCGGCCCGCGGTTATTCTGCTGCGCCATTGCCTGCCCAACATCGTGCCGGCGCTGATCGTGCGCGCCTCGGTCGGCGTCGGTTTCGTGGTGATGGCCGAAGCTACTTTGTCCTTCCTCGGCCTCGGCGTGCAGGAGCCCTTGCCAAGCTGGGGCGGCATGATTCGCGACGGCTTGCCCGCGCTGCGCAGCGACCCGCACCTTGCGCTCGCCGCCGGGGTAGCGTTGGGGGTCACGATCATCGGCTTTAACCTTTTGGGCGACGGTTTGCGTGACTTGCTCGACCCGCGGATTCGCGATCGATGAGCGGCGCGACACTCGCAGTGGCAAGCGTGCAGGCAAGATGACTTCAGCCCTTGCCATCGATGCTCTGACGGTCTCGTTCCCGGGGCCCTATGGACGGGTGCGTGTCATCGAGGACGTGAGCTTGTCGATCGGGCGCGGCGAAATCGTCGGTCTGGTCGGCGAAAGCGGTTCCGGCAAGTCGGTGACCGCACTGGCCGCCATGCGCTTGCTGAGTACCACCGCCAGGGTCGATGCCGGATCCGTGCATGTAGGTGAACGCAACCTGGCGACACTTTCCAAAACCGAGTTGCTGCGCCTGCGCGGGTCCGAGATCGCGATGATCTTCCAGGAGCCGATGACCAGCCTCAACCCCTTGTTCCGGGCCGGGTTCCAGATCGGCGAAACACTCGAAGCGCATCTGGGCCTGTCGCGGGCCCAGGCGCGCGGACGCGCGATTGAACTCATGCGGGCAGTTGGCATCACGGACCCCGAGCGGCGCGTGGACGACTATCCACACCAGTTGTCGGGTGGCATGCGCCAGCGCGTGATGATCGCCATGGCGATGGCCTGCGGCCCCAGAGTGCTGATTGCCGACGAGCCAACAACTGCGCTCGACGTGACCATCCAGGCGCAAATACTGGCCCTGGTGCGCCGGCTGCGCGACGACACCGGCATGGGTGTGTTGCTGATCACCCATGACCTGGGTGTCGTCGCCGGCATGGCCAACCGCGTGGTCGTGATGTACGCGGGCCTGGTGATGGAGGAGGCGCCGGTGCGCACTTTGTTTGCCGCGCCATTGCATCCGTATACGCGGCTGTTGCTGAAATCGATTCCGCGTATTGGCGCGAAGGCGCAGCGGCTGCACCAGATCGCCGGCACTACGCCGCCGCCATCGCGTTTTCCGGTTGGTTGCCGCTTTCATCCGCGTTGCCCCGACGCGATCGACCAATGCCGCACCGAGCTACCACCGCTGGAGACGCAGGCGGACGGCCGGCGCGTGCGCTGCTGGCGTGCACGCGAGACCGGCCTGGTCTCGATGCGTCCATGAGCGAAGCCGGATCGCCTCAACCCGAGAAGCGATTTTCGGGGGCGCGCGCCAGCTTGCTGGAAGTACAGGATCTTGCGGTGCATTTCCCGGTTGGCGCAGCCGGCTGGGGCCAGCCAAAACAGATGCTGCGCGCGGTCGATGGCGTCAGCCTGCATGTGGAAGCGGGGGAAACCCTCGGCATCGTGGGAGAAAGCGGCTGCGGCAAAACCACCCTGGGCCGTGCCATCCTGCGCTTGTTGACACCCACCGCCGGAACCATCTATTTCGATGGCCGGGACGTCACCCGCGCCACGGGGGCGGAACTGGCCCCGATGCGTCGCGCGCTGCAAGCCATATTCCAGGACCCGTTCGGCTCGCTTAACCCGCGGCTGCGCGTGCGCGATATCGTCGGCGAGCCACTGGTCAACCTGGGTTGGCCGCGCGCGCGCATCGAAGCCCGTCTGGTCGAGGTAATGCGTATCGTGGGCTTGCCGCCGGAATATGCGACGCGTTATCCGCATGCCTTTTCGGGCGGGCAGCGCCAGCGTATCGGTATTGCGCGCGCGTTGGCGCCGGCGCCGCGACTGATCGTGTGCGATGAGGCGGTTTCAGCGCTCGATGTGTCGATCCAGGCGCAAATTTTGAACCTGCTCAAGGACGTGCAGGCCGAGTTCGGCGTGGCTTATCTGTTCGTCTCGCACAACCTGGCCGTGGTGCGCCATCTGTCGCATCGCGTGGCAGTTATGTACCTTGGTCGCATCGTGGAACTGTCGGATGAAGCCGGCCTGTTCGCCACCCCTTTGCACCCTTACACCGCGGCACTGATCGCCGCCGTGCCGGAGCCCGACCCGACCAAAACCCCAGGGCCACCCGCGTTGGAAGGCGATTTGCCCAGCCCCATGGCACCACCCTCGGGCTGCACGTTTCGCACCCGTTGCCCGATAGCCCAGGCGCGTTGCACCGTCGACGCGCCCGCGTTGGCGCAATATGCGCCGGGCCGTTTTGCGCGCTGCCATTTTCCGGGCACCTACCGTCCCCTGTAATCATGGAGGAAAAAATGATTTTCGAACGCACGCACTATTACGCCAGACCCGGACAACGTGATGCGGTGCTGGCGCTACGCCGCAAGGCCTGCGACGTGCGGGTCGCCATCGGCCTTGCGGCTGGCACGATTCGTGTCAAGGCCGACGCGTCCGCCGACGGACCCGATGTGGCCTGGGAAAGCGCCTTTGCAAGTGAACAGGCGCATCGCGCCGACCTCGACGCGCGCGCGGCCAGCGCCGACTTCGAGGCGATACGCGTCGAGATGCGTGGCGCGATCGACCGCTTCGAGCGTCTGGTCGAACAGCGGGTGGCAGGGGTCGGTGGGTGGGGCGGCGACATCGATGTCGCCGCCCTCAGCTACGTGCCGACCGTGCATGAATTCGCAAGTGGGTCCTACCGCCTGAAAGGATTTCTTTTCACGCCACCCGGTGACGGACCGTTCCCGTGCATGGTCTACAACCACGGAAGCGGGGTAGTGGAGGGCCACGAGGACAACGCGACTCCCGGCGTCGCGGTCCTGCTCAATTCATGGGGTATAGCGTGTTTTATGCCACACCGGCGCGGTTATGGTTTTTCCGCCGGACCGGACTGGCGTTCCGAGTGCCCGGCACCCGCCTTCAGTTCCGAATACAACCGCCAACTGGTCCAGCGGCTGGCAGGCGAATGCGACGACGTACTGGCCGCGTTCGTGTACGTTGGCAGCCTGCCGAAAATCGATCCGGCGCGTATCGGTGTCATGGGTTCGTCTTTCGGCGGCGTCAACACATTGCTGGCCGCGTCGCGCGAGCAGCGTTTCAGATGCGCGATCGAGTTCGCCGGGGCGGCCATGAACTGGGATCGCAATCCGGTTATCGCGGCGCACATGATAGAGGCGGCCAAAAAAGTCACGATGCCAATCTTTTTCGTGCAAGCTGCGAACGATTTTTCAACCCGTCCCACTACGGACATTGCAGCGGCCTTGACGGGTACCGGCGTGCCGTTCGAAGCGAAGATTTATCCGGCCTTCGGCCATACGCCCAACGAAGGGCATTTTCTGGCTGGCCGCGGTTCGCTTGTGTGGGGACCGGACATGCGCCGCTTTCTGGAGAAAAACCTGTGAGCACTACCACCCTGTCAGACATGAACAAAGGCGTCTGGCTTGAAAACCTGAGCTGGCCCGAGGCCCGGGAAAAGATCGCCGCGCACTGGCCGGTAATCGTGCCGATTGGTGCCATCGCCAAGGAACATGGCGCGCACCTGCCGCTCAACACCGATTTCCTGCTGGCACGCGAGCTGGCCAGCCGCATTGCCGCTGAGCTGCCGGTGATCGTGGCGCCTATCGTCACCATGGGTTACTACCCGGCCTTTGTGCGTTACCCCGGTACGCAGCATTTGCGTCCCGACACTTTTCAGGCGCTGCTAACCGACGTGTTCGACAAACTGGTGCGCGATGGCGTGCGGCATATCGCGGTCGTCAACACCGGCGTTTCGACCGAAGCGCCGCTGCGTATCGTAGTGCGCGAGTTTTATGAGCGCACCGGCATACGCGTGTTGACCGCCGATATCGCGTCGCTGGGCCAGAGCAGCAAGGCGTTGCTGCGGCAAAAGTTGGGTGGTCATGGTGACGAGGCGGAAACCTCCATGATCCTGGCTATCGCGCCGCGAGCCGTACGCATGGATAAAGCGGTGGTGGATTACGGCAATGCGCTCGCGGCGCCGCGGACGGTCTTTTATGTGCCGACGATTTTCGATGGCGATCCGGCCTGCGGTCCGGATTATTCGGCCACTGGCGTGCGCGGCGACCCCACGCTTGCGAGCGCGGAAAAGGGCCGGGCTATCCTGGCCGATATGGCCGCGGAACTGGTCGGCGGCCTGCGCCAATGTTTCCCCGAGGCGTTCAAATGACGCGCTGGGACGAGAGCGCCGATGTGGTGGTCGTGGGCTGCGGTTATGCCGGCGCGGTTGCCGCGATCAGCGCGCATGACGAGGGCGCCAAGGTGCTGTTGCTGGAGAAGATGCCCGACCCGGGTGGCATCTCGGTTTGTTCTTTCGGTGGTGTGCGCACTGCGCAAAACGCGGCCGCCGCCTTTGCGTATTTAAAGCGCACCAACCAGGCTACCGCGCCGGATGCTTTGCTGCGCACGCTGGCACGCGGCATGGCGGCCCTGCCGAAGCGCGTAGAGGCGCTGGCGCGTGGTGCCGGCGCTACCACCTCGCTGCGACCCTCGCCGGCCAATTACCCGTTTGAGGGAAACGACACATTTGGATTTTCCAATATCGAGACCGTGGATGGCTTCGACGCCGCGCACTCTTACCGCCATGTGCGCGGCGCGCCGGGCGGGGCCTTGCTGTTCGAGGTGCTGATGCGTAACCTCGCGAAACGCGGGATCGAGGTGCATACCGGTAGCCCGGTCGAGCGGCTGCTGTGCGACAACCGCGGCGTGCTGCAAGGGCTGGCGGTGCGCTCGGGACGCGTGCTGAAAAACATCCGCGCGCGGCGCGGCGTGGTACTGGCCTGCGGAGGCTTCGAGGGCGACGCCGCGATGCAGCGCGCTTTCTGGCCCGAAGGCGCCGTGACGCCGGCGGCGTTTCGCGGCAACACCGGAGACGGCATCCGCATGGCCCAAACCCTGGGTGCCGATCTGTGGCACATGTGGCACTACCACGGCTCGTACGGATTTCGCCACCCCGACCCGGCGTATCCATTCGGCATTCGCACCAAACGCCTGCCCGACTGGCAACCCGGTACGGCGCTGCGCGGTGATGTGCGCATGCCCTGGATCTTGCTGGACCGGCGCGGCCGGCGTTTCATGAACGAATACGACCCCTACGTGCAGGACACCGGTGCGCGGCCGTTCGCGCGTTACGACCCCGCCACGCAGGACTACGCCGCCATGCCGGCCTGGCTGATCGCCGACACCGATGGCGCGGCGATGTATTCATTCGGCCGCCCGACCTCCCACGCGCGTGGTGTTGCTTACGACTGGAGCCCGGACAACTCGAAGGAAATCGCGCTGGGCATTCTCCAGCGCGCCAATAACCTTGCGGAACTCGCCCGCGCAACCGGTGCCGGCGAGGCCGCGCTGGAGGCGTCGCTGGCAGGTTGGAACCAGGCCTGTACAGCCGGCCGCGACGGCGATTGGGCCCGTCCACCGACCAGCATGATGCCGATCGCCAAGCCGCCGTTTGTGTTCGCGCCGGTGTGGCCCGTCGTGTCGAATACGCAGGGCGGCCCGGTGCATGACGCGGCGCAGCGTATCGTCCGGCCCGACGGAACGCCGATTGCCGGTTTGTACGCGGCAGGCGAAATGGGTTCGGTATTCGGGCACCTCTACATGTCGGGTGGCAATATCGCGGAATGTTTTGTGGGGGGGCGTATCGCGGGAATCGCTGCGGCGCGCGAGTCGGTACGTTAGTGCAGTGTTGCACGCTACCAGGCACATAAAACCGCGCCTTCTTGCCCATGGCGT
>JANYBQ010000114.1 GCA_025360705.1 Betaproteobacteria bacterium
GCGTGTGGCCATCGATCCGGGGTCGGACCCGTGATCGGGTTCGGTCAGGCCGAAGCAGCCGATCCATTCCCCGGTGGCAAGTTTGGGCAGGTATTTCTTCCGTTGCCCCTCGGTGCCGAATTCAAATATCGGCACCATCACGAGCGACGACTGCACACTCATCATCGAGCGGTAACCGGAGTCCACGCGTTCGACTTCACGCGCAATCAGACCATAGGCCACGTAGTTCAGCGCCGGGCCGCCATACGCCTCAGGAATCGTTGGGCCAAGCAGGCCCAGCTCACCCATTTCACGAAAAATGGCGATGTCGGTGGTGCCATTGCGAAATGCTTGCGTCACGCGTGAGGCAAGCTTGTCCTGGCAGTAGGCCGCCGTCGCGTCGCGCACCATCCGTTCGTCGTCGGAAAGTTGCGAGTCGATCAAGAACGGGTCTTGCCAGTTGAATGCGGCGTGGGCCATAAAATCTCCAAAGTGAGGTGCGTAATCGTAGTCCATCGGCGTCGCCGACCACTTACAAAAAGCGTGGTAACACTGCTTCTGAAATTGCCAATCGATCCGATAATCCCCCCATGGCAACGAACCGCGAAAATGACGCAATTGGATTTCCCCCCCTGACCTGGGAAGCCGAAGAACTGGAGACGCGCCCCATGCCGCTGCATGAATTCCCGCGCCAGGTCGGCATCGACCAGGCCATGGCCATCGTTGCACAACACCATGAACGGATCGCCAAATCCATCGGGATATTTTGGGGAACGCGCGACTGCGTCGAATACATCCAGAAGCTGGTGATGAGCGGCGGCGACGGCCTGGGCCGGGCCAGGATCGGTTTCAAGCCCGAAGTGGTGTCGGCTTTGTTAAGCCTTATCAGCCTGCATCAGGTGGACCCATCAACAGCCAGTTAGCCGGTTGCGGTTCCTACACGTTAGCGCGACTTTTCGCAAACTGCACATACCAGTCCAGGCAACCTGGGTTGGCCATCGCCTCCCGATTGACGACCTTGTCCAGCGGCTGACCCAACAATAATTTTTTGATCGGAAGCTCCTGCTTCTTGCCCGACAAGGTGCGCGGCACCTCAGCCACCTGGAACACCGCGTTGGGCACAAACCGTGGCGACAAGGCATACCGGATCGCGTTGTTCAGCTTGCCCCGCATGGCGTCATCCAGCAGCACGCCTTCACGCAACACGACGAACAGCGGCATGTAGCTGTCGCGGCCCAGGTATTCCAGGTCGACCACCATCGAGTCCAGCACCTCGGGCAAGGCCTCCACTGCCCGGTACAACTCACTCGTGCCCATACGTAGCCCATGGCGGTTGATGGTGGCGTCCGAGCGGCCATAAATAATGCAGCCGCCATTGGCGCCGATCTTGAGCCAGTCGCCGTGGCGCCAGACGCCAGCGTACATGTCGAAGTAGCTAGACAGGTAACGCTGGTTGCCCGCGTCGCCCCAGAAATACAGCGGCATCGATGGAATCGGCCGGGTACAGACCAGTTCGCCGACGGCGTCGATAACTGCTTGCCCTTGTTCGTCCCACGCCTCCACCGCGCAACCCAGCAGGCGGCATTGCATCTCGCCCGGTACCAGTGGCAACTCGCGGTTGCCGCCGATAAAGGCGCCTGCAAAGTCGGTCCCGCCGGACATGTTGCACCACCAGATATCGGGCCTGCCGAGAAGCGCCATTTGCGCCGTACCCCAGGCCTGTGCCTCCTCGCTCAGCGGCGATCCGGTGGTACCCAGCGCGCGCACGTGGCTCAGATCGCCACACGCCGCGAGATTGATTTGGGCTTTCATGCAGCTGGCAAAAAAAGCCGCGCCCGCGCCGAAAAATGTAACTCGCATATCGGATGCGAAGCGCCACAAGGTAGTCCAGTCGGGTGTCTGTTTGTTACCGGCCGCGTCTACCGTCTCGCCACCCGGGTTGCCGTCAAAAAGGCAACAGGTGGTGCCCAGCAGCAGACCGTAGCCTTGCGCATTCCACATGATCCAACCGGTGGAGCTGTACCAGTGGTAACGCTCGCCGATGGAGTTGGAGGCGTAGCTGCTGCCCAGGTCGTTGTGGAGCGAAATCAGCGCCAACGCCACGATGACCGCGCCACCGTGGCCGTGCACGATCGGTTTGGGCAAGCCGGTGGTGCCGCTCGAATACACGATCCACAAAGGATGGTCGAATGGCAGCCACAGCGGCTCGAACGAACCGCAAGCGTCGTCGTCGCGCGCCACCGCGCTTGCGAAGTTGGTGAATGGCATATTCCTGCCGGCGCTTGCAGCCAGGCCGCCGAGATTGTCGACAACAAGAAGGTGTTGCACCGTGGGCAGGGCTTTGCGCAATTCGGCCACAACGGCCAGGCGGTCCTGTTCCCGCCCACCATAAGTGACGCCGTCACAGGCGATCAGAATCTTCGGTTCGATTTGTTTGAACCGGTCCAGCACCGCGTTGCTGCCCATGTCGGGCGCGCACACGCTCCACACTGCGCCGATGCTCACAGTGGCCAAAAACGCCACCAGCGCTTCAGGAATGTTGGGCAGGTACGCTGCCACCCGGTCCCCCGGCACCACGCCCTGCGCCCGCAAATGCAGGGCCAGCGACGCCACCTGCCGGCGCAATTCGGGCCAACTCAAGGTGCGTGGATCGGCGCCGGCCAAGGTCTTTTCGTTGTGGCTGATAACCGCCGCACAACCCGCTGCGTGGGCCGCGTCCACATGACGGAACACCTGGTTCACATAGTTGACTTGCGCGCCGGCAAACCAGGTGGCACCGGGCATATGCGAAGTTGCCAACACGGCGCTATGCGGGGTCGGCGACCGCAGCTCGAAGTAGTCCCAGATACTTTGCCAGAACGCATCCAGATCCGTGATGGACCAGCGCCACAAGTCATCGTAAGAATCGAATGACAGGCCGCGCCGCTGCTGCAACCAGTTCTGGTACAGGCGGATTTGCGGGATGAAAGGTGCGGTGGATTGGCTTGCCATGGGCTATAGGTTAACGCCAGACCCGGCCGGCGCAATCGGTGCCGGAACGGCTTAACAACGGTCGGGATTTATAGTGGCTCCCGACAGCTAAATTTGGAGCACTCATGTCTATCTGGAAAAAACCGATCTCGATCGAAGTGCTTGCAAAAATGCACATCGGAACCGCCGTGGAGCACCTTGGCATCGAGTTTCTGGAAGTCGGCGACGACTTCATCAAGGCCCGCGTACCGGTGGACCAGCGTACCAAGCAACCGTATGGCCTGCTGCACGGTGGCGTGTCGGTTGTGCTGGCCGAAACCCTGGGCTCGTGCGGCGCTGCTTGCGCGGCGCCGGAGGGTTACCGTGCCGTGGGGCTGGACATCAACGCCAACCACCTCAAGGGCGCCACCGGGGGCTGGGTCACCGGCATCACACGGCCGATCCACATCGGGCGTACGACCCAGGTGTGGCAGATCGACCTGCGCAACGATGCCGGTGAACTGACCTGCGTGTCGCGTATCACGATGGCGGTGCTGGCACCTAAACTCTAGGGATGCAAGGCCAGCTGTTCACCCAGGACTTTTTGACTCGCGGCGTTACCGAAACGCCGCCATGGCAAGACCTGACAAAGAGTGGATTCACCGCCTTTATCGAGGCCGTGCGAAAGGTCTTCGCCCCACTTAATGCGGCCTCCACCCTGAACGAGCCGCAGACTGAAACCGAGATCATCCACAAAGTTCTGGCCGCCCTGGGCTGGGACGACGCAAGTTTGCCGCAGGTCAACCTGTCGAGCAAAGGCCGCGAAGACGTGCCCGACCTGCTGCTGTTTGCCAATGGCGCGGCCAAGACCGCGGCCTTGCCACTTAAGGACGACCAGCGCTACCGGCATGGCGTGGCCGTCTTGGAGGCCAAGCGCTGGCTGCGCCCGCTGGACCGCGGCGACGCAACCGAAGCCAAGGACCCGGACGCACCCTCGTCCCAGATGCTGCGTTATCTGAGCCGGGCCGACCTGGTGTCTGACCGAGCCGTCAAATGGGGCCTGTTGACCAATGGCGCGGTATGGCGCCTCTACTGGCAGGACGCGCGCTCACGTGCCGAGGAGTTTTTCGAGATCGAGCTGGCTGCGGCGCTCGGGGTGCCGGGCACGCACCATGCGTCCGACGAACTGCCGGCGGATCACACGCTCAAGCTTTTCTACTTGTTTTTCGGCCGCAATGCATTCTTGCCGCAGGACTGGGACGATACGCGGCGCAGCTTTCACGCCTTTGCGCTCAACGAAGCGCGGCTCTACGAAGAAAAGGTTTCGCAGGACCTGGGCGCGCGGGTGTTCGGCGAAGTCTTTCCACAACTCGCCGATGCGCTGGCGCGCGGCGACCTGCAGGCCCAAACTCAGGAGACCGGTTACGGCCAGTTCAAGCGCCCGCAGTTCACGCGCGCGTACCTGGACGAAGTGCGCGAATCCGCGCTGGTGTTGTTGTACCGCCTGTTGTTTTTGTTCTATGCCGAAGACCGCAATCTTTTGCCAGTGCGTGATGCCCGTTATGCGCCGTACAGCGTGAGGCGGATTCGGGAAGAGGTGCGGGACAAGGTGAATGCCGGGGCCAAGTTTTCCAGCACCATGCCCAAGGTATGGCTGTCGTTGGAAGGCGTCTTTCATCTCGTTGACAAAGGAGAGGACGACATGGGTATGCCGGCCTACAACGGGGGGCTGTTCGACCGCGCACGTGCGCCACTGCTGGTACGTACGAAAGTTCCCGATAAGGTCATGGCACCCATCATCGACGCCTTGTCGCGCCGTACCGAAGACCCGCAGCATGGCTGGATCAACTACCGCGACCTTTCCGTGTCGCACCTGGGCGGCATCTACGAACGCCTGCTGGAATACACCCTGGTACACGAGGTCCAGGCGCGCGACGACTACAAGGACAAGCCCGAGATAAACCGGGTGGTGGCACAACCCGCCAGTTTTGCGCGCAAGGTGTCCGGCAGCTACTACACGCACGATGATCTGGTCCGGCTGATCCTGCGCGAATCGGTGGGCCTTTTGGCCAGCGAACGCCTGGCCGCTTTTGACGCGCACCTTGCCAAGATCAAGAAGAAAACTTCACTCAATCCCGCCGACTGGGATGTACTGGACGCGATGGACCCGGCCAGTGCGATTCTTGATTTGAAAATCTGCGACCCGGCCATGGGCAGTGGCCATTTTCTGGTGGCGCTGGTGGACGACCTGGCCGACCGCGTGCTCGAAGCCATCAATGCGGCCACCCATCTGGTGAGCGGGCAGGCGTGGGCCGCTCATCTGGCGGAAAGCGGCAGGCCTTGGCTGAGTCCGCTGGTCGCACGCATCGCCAGCATCCGTGGCAGCATCAAAACCAGCGCCAAAGACCACGGCTGGGCCGTCACTGACGCGCAGCTCGACGACCGGCACATCGTTCGCCGGATGATCTTGAAGAAGTGCATCTTCGGCGTGGATAAAAACCCGATGGCGGTGGAGCTGGCCAAGACGGCGCTGTGGCTGCATACCTTCACCGTCGGCGCGCCGCTGAGTTTTCTGGACCATCATCTGAAAATCGGCGACAGCCTGCATGGCGAACGTTTGCCGCAGGTGCAGCGCGACCTGCAGAGCCTCGGAGCGTTACTGCTGCAAAACGAGTTTGACCGCTTGTCGGTGGCGGCCAAAAACATGGCACAAGTGGCGGACCTGACCGACGTGGATATAGCCGAGGCTCAGCTCTCCAGACAACTCGCCGCGGAGGCTGCGGCACAGCTCGCTCCGATCCATGCCGTGCTCGACTTCTGGCGCGCTTTGCGCTGGCTGGTTCCCGGCTGGCCGGTAGAAAAAATCGGCAAACTGGCCCGGTTATTCAAGGCCGGCGAGGGCGCGCCGAGCCCGGACCTCCAGGGCTTGGTCAAGCTGCTCGATCCCAACCACAATCTGGTCACCGTTATCGGCACCGGAGTGCTGGAAGGCCGTGACACCGCCACCCAAGCCGCCAATGCCTTGATGGACCGCGCCCGCGCACTGGCCCAGCGCGAAACCTTCTTCCACTGGTGGACCAGTTTTCCCACCGTATTTGGGGCTGGCAGCAAAGGTGGCTTTGACGCCATCATCGGCAATCCGCCCTGGGACCGCATCAAGCTCCAGGAGGTGGAGTGGTTTGCCGAGCGAAGCCCGGCCATTGCCGCGCAGCCGCGCGCAGCCGATCGCAGAAAAATGATCGCGGCTCTGCAAGGTATAAAGATGACCCAGACCGCGACCCATACACCACCTGCGGTGGACTTGTGGGCGCAGTACCGGGATGCCACCTGGCGCGCCGAAGCCAACGCCCGCGTATTGGGCAACGGCAAGCTGGGTTGTGGCGACTATCCGATGCTCGGCGGTGGCGACATCAATCTCTACAGCCTGTTTGTCGAGCGAGCGCAGGCACTTGTTGCGAAGGCCGGCCTGGTGGCGCTGCTTACACCCAGTGGCATCGCGGCCGACAAAGGCGCCGCAGGGTTTTTCCGCAGCATTTCGACCACCGGACGTTTGGGCGCGCTATTCGACTTTGAGAACCGCAAAGGATTCTTTCCCGATGTCGACTCGCGCTTCAAGTTCTGCACCGTGGTCTTCGGCGGCGCGGGGCGCAAGTTCGAGCAAACGCGCTGCGCCTTTTATTTGCACCAACTCGCCGAGATCGACGAAGCCGGGCGCGTCCTCACACTTGGCGCGGAAGACTTCGCGCGCGTCAATCCCAATACAGGTGCGGCACCCATTTTTCGTAGTCGACGCGATGCGGACATCACGCTCAAGCTGTACTCGCAACATCCGATACTCGTCAAGCATGGTGGTACCAGCGCTTCGCTGGGGAAGCTGAACGAGGTACGGGCTTGGCCGGTGAAGTATGCGACCATGTTTCACATGACCAATGACTCGCACCTATTTCTGCGGGCAGACGAGTTGAAGAAGCACGGCTGGGAGCCAAGCGTATTCAACCATTGGGAAAAGGACGGCTCTGAAGCGGTTCCGCTATACGAGGGCAAGATGGTCCAGATGTTCGACCATCGCGCTGCCGATGTGGTCATGCACACCGAGAACCTGCATCGCGCGGCGCAGCAGGAAACTATTGACCAAGTCGAGAAGTGTCTCCCAGACAGGCTGCCAAGACCGCAATTCTTTGTAGCAGCAACGGCGACCCACTCCAATCCGTATGATTGGGCGCTGGGTTTCAAAGAAATTTCGGCCCCCACAAACGCGCGCACCATGATCGCAGCCATGTTGCCCGGAGTTGGTTTTGGCAACAAGTTGCCGCTGCTGCTACCTCAAGGCATGACGGCCAGTGCTGCGGCTGCGGCTGCAGGCAAACTGCTGGGGATTTTGAACAGTTTCGCATTCGACTTTGTGCTTAGGCAGAAATTGCAAGGGCAGACAATCAATCTGTTCATTCTTGAGCAAATGCCAGTTGTCGCTCCAGAGCGATTCGATGCTGTGCTTCCCGACCCATTCGCCAGGGCTATGCGTGCGGAGGGTCTTATGAATGGCGCCCACTCTCACCCCACCATTAGCGACTTCGTTGTCCCGCAGATACTGGCGCTGACTTACAACGCGCACGATATGGCGCCGTTCGCGCGCGACTTGGGCTATGTCGACGATCAAGGGCACGTCTTGCCTCCGCTGGCCTGGAGTGACGACGGCCGACGCAGGCGCATGGCGGCACTCGACGCCCTTTTCTTTTATCTCTACGGCATGAGCAACAGTGACGCCACTTACATCCTGGAGTCCTTCACCATCATCCGCGAACAAGACGAAAAACTATTTTGTACCTATCGGACGCGCGATGAAATACTTAAATGGCTTCCTCTACTTCGGCACTGACAATACATGAGCACAGCTGCCCGAAATGAAGACATCGGGGAATTGACCGCCCGTGCGTGATCAAATTTCACAAACTACGGGGCGGAATTATCGAGTTCGAAATCGTGTCTGAAAGCATCTTCCCGGCTCGATATCGGAAGCTACTTAAAGCATGCGGGGAGCGAACCAGGGAAGGCAGTCGCCGCTGGACAATTATCCCGAGGGCTCATTCGTCCGTGTAACTTGCCTTTCGGCGGTCGCAAGGTTCCGCTCTGATACCGCTGCCAGCGGATTGGAACGGTCGAAATAGATGGGCCTATTCCTCCGTGCCGCGCGCCAGCCGTTCACTCTTCCAGTAAACATCGTCGCCCACCGTGCCGTCGATACGGTGGCGATTCATCACCCGCGCAAGCACAAACAGCAGGTCGCTGAGCCGGTTCAGGTATTGGCGCGGTGTGTCCTTTAACGCATCTTGCGCTTCCAGCGCAACCACGGCGCGTTCGGCGCGGCGTGCCACGGTGCGGCACACATGCGCCTGCGCGGCGGCGCGTGTACCGGCGGGCAGGATGAACTCCTGCAATCGCGGCAAATGTTCGTTGTGTTCGGCCAGCGCTTCATCCAGCGCCAGCACGGCCTCGGGTTTGAGCAACTCGTAACCCGGGATCGACAACTCGCCTCCCAGGTTGAATAGCTGGTGCTGGCTCTCGACCAGCAGCTCGCGCACGCCGGCCGGCATGTCTTCGCACAGCAGTACACCGATGTTGGAGTTGAGTTCGTCCACCTCGCCCATCGCATGCACGCGCAAACTGTTCTTGGATACACGCGTGTTGTCACCCAGGCCGGTGGTCCCGTCGTCGCCGGTACGCGTTGCGATTTGTGTCAGGCGCTGGCCCATCAGTTGCTCCCTTTGGTTGCCGCTATTGTCGCCCTTATAGCCCGCTCCGCTTGCGTGCGAGGCGGCGTAAACTGCTTGCACCCCACGGAGAACGCCCATGAACGCCCCCACCAGTCCAATGCATCTGTTGCCCCAAATCCACCCGCGCGACGTACCGCGGGCCATGATCGATGCACTCAAGGCGCGTTTTGCCGAACGCTGCTCAACCGCACTGGTGGTCCGAGAGCAGCATGGGCGCGACGAGTCCTCATTCGACGCGCCGCCGCCGTCCGCCGTGGTGTTTGCCGAGAACACGGCCGAAGTGGCCGAAGTGGTGTCACTGGCCGCCCAATACAAGGTGCCGGTGATCCCGTTCGGTGTCGGCTCTTCGCTGGAGGGCCACCTGCTGGCGGTGCAGGGCGGCATCAGCATCGACCTGGGCCGCATGAACCAGGTGTTGGCTATCCATGCCGACGACCTGACCGTGACCGTGCAGCCGGGCGTGACGCGCAAACAGCTAAATGAAGAGATAAAAAGCACCGGCCTGTTTTTCCCGATCGACCCGGGGGCCGACGCAACCATTGGCGGCATGAGCGCCACCCGCGCCAGCGGCACCAACGCCGTGCGGTACGGCACCATGCGCGAAAACGTGCTGGCGCTGGAAGTGGTAACGGCCAGCGGCGAAATCATCCGCACCGGCACGCGCGCCAAAAAATCATCCGCCGGTTACGACCTGACGCGCCTGATGGTGGGCAGTGAAGGCACGCTGGGCGTGATCACCGAGATAACGCTAAAGCTCTACCCCTTGCCCGAAGCGGTGTCGGCGGCGATCTGTTCTTTCCCAAGTATCGAAGCGGCCGTACGCACCACGATCCAGGTGATCCAGTTAGGCATACCGATCGCGCGCGTGGAGCTGATAGACGTGAACACCGTGCGTATGGTCAACACCTACGCCAAGCTGGGCCTGCGCGAAGAGCCCCTGCTGCTGATGGAGTTCCACGGCTCGCCGGGTGGCGTCAAGGAACAGGCCGAACTGGTGCAGGAAATCGCGAGTGAACACGGCGGCAACGCTTTCGAGTGGGCCAGTACGCCCGAAGAGCGCACCCGCCTGTGGACCGCGCGCCATAACTCCTACTTCGCGGCCGTGCAGTCGCGCCCCGGCTGCAAGGTGATCTCAACCGACACCTGTGTACCGATTTCGCGTCTGGCCGACTGCCTGCTCGATTCGGTAGCCGAAGCCGATGCGTCCGGCATCCCGTATTTCCTGGTCGGCCATGTGGGCGACGGCAACTTCCACTTCGGTTATTTGCTCGACCCGACCCAGCCCGAAGAGCGCGTAACCGCCGAGAAGCTCAACCACCAGCTGGTGGCGCGCGCCCTGAGCCTGGGCGGCACCTGCACCGGTGAACACGGCATCGGCCTGCACAAGATGGACTTTCTGGTGACCGAGACCGGCGCCGGCGCGGTGGAAATGATGCGCACCATCAAACGTGCGCTCGACCCGCACAACATCATGAATCCGGGCAAGATTTTCGCAATCTAGAGAGGCTGACCGTAGCTGCTGCCCCCCGCTAAGGCGCGAACTGGCACGCGCGCAGGGCGCCTTTGCAGCCCGTGGCGTACGGCGCGTTCACCGTCCCTTGGCGCGCAATTCAACGCACATGGGATGGTTCACGAACTCGGGCCACTTGCATCGGTTGCTGACACAGGCCGACAGCAAGGCCCGATTTTTTCCGCAAATATCGACTGGTGACGGTCCGGCGGGCACCGGTGCCGGATCAGGTACGTGGGCAGGCTCCGCTTGCACTTCGGAAGTTGGCGGCGAGGCAGCGGGAATAGGCGCAGTCTGAGGCTCAGTGTAAGTGAGTGCCGGCTTTATAGAGGGTTTCACAGTAGCTGATTTTGTCCTGGACGAAACGGCGCGTGGCTCGGAAGCCTTGGCTACGGGCGAGAGTGACTGCACACTTAACTGCGTACTGGATGCGGCCGCTTGTGATCCCGGAAGCCCGACGGCTCCGGCCCGTTCTACGGGTGGAGCCGATGCCTGCGGCTCGGATGAGGCAGGTAACGCCGACACCGCAGCCTGCGGCGCGGCGGTCAGTGCCGGTAGCGCGGAAGCGCCTGAGACCACTGACGGAAGTGCAGCGGGAACAGGCTGGACAACATGGGGCGCCGGCTGCCGGAGGTTATTGCGCAGCAAAAGGAAACCCCCTCCTGCGACCAGACAGACTACAACCAGACCGGCCCACATAGCCTTGGCGCGCGTGCCTGCGGCCGTATCGCGCGGCTGCGTATTCCGGCCATCGGCTGGGTCCCCTTGCACGGCCGACGCCAAGGCGGCGTCCAGCCTTAGCAAAGTGCGCAGCTCCTCTGCGCTCTGTGGCCGCTTTTCCGGACCGAGGGACAAAGCACGGTCGATGGTCCGTAGAAAGCTCTCGCTGTAACGCCCCTTGGCAGTCTGTTCCAGCGGCTTCATGGTGTCGTCGATGACGCGGTCTATCGATGCGGCGGGGGCCACCCCCATGATGGCGTAACGCACCACAGCCGCCAGCGCATAGATGTCGGTCCACGCGCCCGGGCGCACGGTGGAGTCCTTGGCATATTGCTCCACAGGCGCATAACCGGCGTTGAGCGCTCCGTCCGGGTTGCGGAAGTCGCCGATCGCGTGCCGAGCGGCGCCGAAGTCCAGCAACACCGGCCGCCCGTCCTTCAGCAGCAGAATGTTGTCGGGCGCAATGTCGAGGTGAAAACAGTTCTGCGCGTGGATCACCTGCAACACATCGAGCAAAGGTGCCAGCAGTTCCTTAAGCCATTGCTCCGTCGGCGGCGTACCCCTATCGCGCAGGGCCTGCGTCAGCGTCTGCCCCTCGTAAAAGGGCATCGCCATGTAGGCCGTGCCATTGGCCTCCCAGAAGCGATGGACCTTGACCAGCGACGGATGGTCGAACCGCGCCAACAGACGGGCTTCGTTGATGAAACTGATCAGCCCGGCCGAAAACGCCTCGGCATGGCGTGCCGATCGGGCGCCGACCGAAAGGCCGTCGGCTTGGCGGATCGCCAGCGTCTGTGGCATGAACTCCTTGAGCGCGACGGTTCGGCCCAGCGAATAGTCCTGCGCCAGATAGACGTTGCCAAAAGCGCCGGTACCGATCAGACCGGTGATCTGGAATTCGCCCAGACGCGTGCCGACCGGCAAGGCATGGGCGCCCTCCAGTCCGGCGACTGCGGCCGGATCCGCAGCCGCGGTAGCGCCGAGCCGGATGATGGTTTTATCGTGATCTTCAAAGTCGGTCATGGGTGACACCATTCCTGAGCATGCCGGACACCAGTGCCCTGCAGCAAGCCTCACGCGCTGGCATAGACACTCCCGACAGGAGGATCGAACCAGCGCAGACATTACCCGATATTAAGCGCCATAAATACCCAAACCGCGATCGGCGCAAATTCGGGAAACGTGGGCGCCCACCGATTGGGCTGGAGCGCATGTTGCGCATGTACTTCGTGCAGCGGCGGTCGGTGCGGCTGCCGTGGCAGCAGCGGCACCGCCACCGGCCGCGCCGTGCTCGACAGTGATCGGCACGCTCAGCGCCAGGTTCGGTTGCAGCGGCGCGCGGGCCACGGCGATGCCGGCGGTGTCCGCCAGCGCGCTGGCCCAGGCGGCGTGCGTTGCCGGGTTGTTGCGCAATGCGAAGTCGCTCAGCTGCACCAGCGACAACGGGCCGTCGTTGCGCAGACGCGTGGCTGATAGCGACGCCACCGCCTCGCCTCGCGGCAGATCGGGCACCCGCCATGGCATGCCGATAGCCGGTACATCGCCCGCCCACACCGCGTCGCGGTGGATCGCCGACGCCATGCACGCCACTCGCAGCCACGCCGACACCGAATTCACGCGGCGCGTCACGGCGCATGTCCGCGGAACAACAGCACATAACCCAGCGCTGCCGCGATGCAGAGAAACGGAATCGCGTAGCCGTGAAAACTCAGCCAGGCTTTGCGGTCGCGGGCCATCCGCAACGCGATCAGGTTCGCCATCGAGCCGACCATGAAACCGAAGCCGCCGACATTCACCCCGTAGGCGATCACCTGCCAGTCAGTCGAGTACTCGGCCAGCGCGATCGCCGCCGGTACGTTGCTGACAATCTGCGATGCCGCGATGCCCACCCAGTACAAATGCTTCGGCTGTTCGAGACCGAGCGCATGCATGCCGTCGCGCACCAAGCCCAGGTCCGCCAGCAACCGCAGGTCGATGAACATCAGCACGAAGACCAGCAGCAGGCCCCAATCGACGCAGGCTAAAACGCGCCGACGCAGCATAAGAAAGACCAACAGCACCACCAGCACCGCCCACCCGGAGTGGCGCATGTCGGTCGCGATCAGGAACGGCAGGTAGAGCGCGAGCGACACGCCAAGCAGGGTACGGTCCAGCGGCGCTCGCTTCTGTTCGCCGCTGAGCTGTATTGGCCGGTTGCCGAACACGCATGCCGTGAGCACCAGCAGCACGACCATCAAGAGCGCCACCAGCGGCAGCATGTGCATGACAAACTCGCCGAACGACACCTTCGAGAGTTGCCATAGAAACAGATTCTGCGGATTGCCGATCGGCGTCAGCGCAGATCCGGCATTCACCGCCAGCGCTTCAAAAACGACCAGCCGCGTGGCTGGCATTTTCGTGATGAGGCACAAGCCCAAGGTGAGCGGCACCACCACGAACAGAGCCACGTCGTTGGTCAGCACCGTGGATAGCAGCGCCGCCGCCGTCACCAGGCATAGCGCGGTGGCGCGCTCGGTCGCCATCAAGCCGATCAACCAGTGCCCGAGCCGATGCATGGAGCCGCTGACCTCCAGCCCTTTGGTAAGCACCAGCAGGCCGGTCAACGCTGCGATCGTCGGCCAGTCGACCAGCGTCGGGTAGCTGGCGATCCTGCCGGGCGCGATGACGCTGAGCAGCACCAGACCTGCAAGCAGGATCAGGAAGAAACCGTCCCTGCGCAGACCATGCAGCACCGCGCGCAGGGGGTGCGTGGGCGAACTGTGACTTGCGCTGTCTGCCATGGTCGGTGTCGATGGATTTCAGCCCAGGAAAGGATTTCCGCCGGGAACAAACCTCCTGCGCGGAACCTGTGCGACGCGATACAACCTACAAGCTGGGGAAACGCGGATTTATACACAGAGTATGCCAACTGTTTGTGAGGCTCTTACCTGAATTGGAAATGACTGGGCCTGGCCAAGAGCGCGCGCAGCTCAATGTGCTGTTTGCACTGAGCAATTTGTACATGGTCAGGGGAGAGCTACGCCCATAGTGGGTGAGGTGGCGCGAAAAGCGCCAAAAGGCGCCTCGAAAGAGGCGCAGAAACTGCAAAATCGGTCGCGATTGTGAAAAGCATCGCAAAATTTGGCGCAGTGCGAACAAAAAAATGCGCGCCACGCCACGCGGTCGGTCAACCTTGATTTAATCCGCGCTTCCTTAGCCTTTCCAAAGCTGGGCGACGGAATCGTCCAGGCCGGACGAACACATTATTCTTGGCGCGGAAATATCGGCTTCGTTGTACCAGAGGCATTGGCTTGGGCGGTACGGCGCGGGAGCCATAGACGTACATGCCGCGAAAAACGATTCCATGCAAGCCGGTGCCGATGGGTTGACCGGCTGATTGCCGGCTAACGGGCCAAATCCCGAATTGCCCGCTCCGGGGCCGGGTTCGGGGGGCAGGCCCAGGCGAAGCAGTTCGGTTTCCAACAGGTCGATCGGCCAATCCTCCTGTAACGCATCGATCGCAGCGTCTTCCAGGCGCTGCAACCAGACCCATAACTCCAGTTGCGCGCTGGCCTCAACCGGAATCACAGCCAAAGGCGCGGCCAAGGTCAACGGGTAATAACGACCGACACGATCCACCGATGGCATGACGACACCGGCCCATGCCAGTGCATGTAAGGGTGTTGGCAGAAAACCCGGCGTCAGCAGAAAACGCCAGGTCGGGCTGGCCAGATAAGCGTCCAGCCAGTGTTCCGGATCATGGCTGCGCAGCTTGGCCAGCCCGGCCGACAACCAGTCGTCCCAGACGCTGACAAAGTTGCTGTCCAGGCGCCGCGTCGCGAAGTCGCCGACGGTTGGCAACTTGCCGTGCCAGCCTATCGCATGCATCGCCGCGGACGGAACGCGCCACGCCATCACAAGGAGCCGGGGCAACGAAACTGCTGGATTTCCGGCATGCGGAACGGGTTCATGACGCTGTTGGCGATAACTTCCAGCCGCGCGCGTTTTCCTTCCAGATTCACCACCACGTTGAATTTTTCGGGCTGGGCGGAAGGCTGCACATCGAAGCGGTCGAACATGCGAAACAGCGCCCACGGACCTTCGAAGTTCAGCGGCGCGATCGCCGGTGTGGCCGTCAGCTTGACCTGCGAACCCACCTTCTGACTAGGCCAATTCAACACCACCGAGGCAGTATTGCCGGCGACGAATTTCACCACCTGGCCGTCGATGTCAAGCGACAGTTCCTTGAGCCCTTCGGCCATCTCCACGGCGCGAATCTCCAGCCGGAAGCCGGGTGCCTTGCCGCCGCCACGGAAGAAACCATCCTTGATGCGTGCCGCGCGCTGGAAGTCGGCCAGCGCAACGGGCGAGGCCGGCCGGGCGCCATCGGCCAATGGCTTGTAGCGCCATGGGTTGGTACCGGTGTCGACCATTGAGGCCAGGCGGCGCTGGTAGAAGTCATCCAGCATTCCGCCCGGCCCGAACAACTGCCCGAAATCATCCGGCAACACATCGGCTTTGGAGCCTGAGGCAAACGGATAACGATTGGTGATGGCGCGATTGCAAAAGTCGAACACCGGTTTTAGCTCACTCGTCATGACATCGCGTTCACCTTCGCGGCTGCCTTTGGCGCCGGCATCGGCCAGCGTAGCCAACATGCTGCGAATCGGTTCGGGTTGGGTACCGGCAGCCGCCTTGACCTTGTCCGCGCCAGCCGCCGGCGGGGGCGGAGACTTGCTCTTTTGCGCCGAGTCCACGGCCTGTAGCTGGGCATAGACCTCGCCGAATAATTTCAAAACATCGTCTATCGGGGCCGGGGTGCCCTGGACCAGCCGGTTCATGGATGCGAAGTGGTCGTCGACGATGCGCTCGATCGGGCCATTGGCGGCTGCCGGTGTAGGCTGCGCACCGGCAAGCTTGGCCATCTCTTCCTTGTTCTTGGCCGCCTGGTCGGCCAGCTTGCCAAGCACGCTTTGGTTGGCTTGCCCCGCGGGTGGAATCAGCGTGGTTTCTTTGGCAACCGCGCGTAGATAGGCCGCCAGCGGCGAGTCCACCGCCGCCAGCACTCGGGCCGCTTCCAGGCTTCTGGCCACACCGCCAAGTTTTACCAGGCGAACGTCGGCGATATAAGCGTCCCATGCCTTGACGTAATCTTCCAGGTACAGGCGCCGCACCCGGTCGCTCAACTCGTTGCCGGCGATGTCCTTCAATTTGACCTCGTTACGCACACCCAGAACCCAGGCTTCCTCGGCCGCCAGCTTGGCTGCCGCCGTCTGCACCGAACCCTGGAAGGTGTTCTGATACCCGTCCCTGGTGTAGAAGCCCGAGATGCCTTTAGACAATGGTTCTCCGCTGGCGCGCTCGAACACTTGCGCCGCATTCGGGCCTCCGGCGCGAGCCGCCGAGAACTCGGGCAAATCGCCCTTGTATTGCCGTTTCAACCGGCTGTAGATCCGGTATTCGAGCGGAAAGGCCGTAAGCATGTCACGCGTACTGGCTACCAGCGGCTTGTCCATCGGGCTGATCGCGCCAGGCGCGCCCAGCGCCAGCAAAGCGTCCAGGTGGCCATCCAGCGCCTGGCGCTGTTCGGGTGTCAGGCCGCGTTCGTAATTGACGTCCCAGTCCACCGCGATCCAGGTCTTCAGCGCATCGGCATCGAACTTGTCGGGCGTGTAAAGCATCAGGTAGTTCTTGAGCGCTTCGTAGGCCTGCTCCAGATTGTTCTTGTTGCTCGCGCGCAGGCGCTCTTCCAGGCGCCGTGCAACACGCGGCAGCAACGCATCTTCAAGCAGCCTGCGGTGCGCGATCCGCGCCGCGGCATCCAGCTTGTCGCCCTGGTACAGGCCCAACATGTTGAGCAGCGGGGGATCTGCAAGCGCAAACGCCGCCGGTTCGGCCGCGCGGCGCACTGCCGTCAGCACCGCCGGCAAAGGCGTGACGTCGCCCGACTGCGCGGGTGGAATAGCATCCACGACCTGACGCAATTCGGGTAGTTTTAGCGCAACCTCCTGAACATACGACTGGTTGCGCGTGAAGCTCAAACCCCAGCCCACCAGCAGCGCGACGGAGGCAAGCGCCACCACCGCGAAACCGGCCGAGCGCACGATCAGCCGCCGCCTCTCGGTTACCGGGTTGAACGCCACCAGGTCCTGCTCGGGGAAAACCAGGTCCTGCAGCAGACGCCGCAGGAAAAAACTTTTGCCGCGTTGGCCGGGCACCGCGGCCGCACGCGCCTGGAGCCCGAACGAACGCGACAAGGCGCCCATCACGCGGTCGATCGGTGTGCCTTCCTGGGTGCCGCTGGTGAAATAAACGCCGCGCAGGCGTACGTCTTCCTGCAACGCACCGCCACTTGAAAACACCAGCCCCATGAACTCGCCAAGCACCGGTCGCAAGTTCGCGAACTCGACCGGAAAGCCGAACATGCTGGCGCGTTTGGCGCCATCGCGTTCAGCCTGCATACGTTCGAAAAGCGCGCTGTTGAGTTGCTGTTCCAGCGCGGTGTACTCCGCGTCGAAAGCCGCCAGGGCCTGCGCGCCCGACGCTGTCGCGTCGAAAGTAAAGCCCCAGACCTGATCGCGTTGTTCCTTGTTGAAGGCGTCGAAGGTTTCGTTGAAACCCGCCACCAGATCGGCCTTGGTGATCAGTACGTAAATCGGCGCCTTGACACCCAGTTTGGCCTGCAGGTCGTGCAGCCGCGCGCGCAGTTTTTGCGCGTGTTCCTTGCGCTCGGTCGCGTTCTGCTGCAACAAGTCCTGGATATTGATGGTCAACAAGACACCGTTGATAGGCCGGCGTGGACGGCTCTTGCGCAGCAGCGACAGAAAGTTGTCCCATGCTTTGGCGTCCACCGCGCTGTCCGACTCCTGGGTCGTGTAGCGGCCCGCTGTATCGATGAGCACGGCGTCGCTGGTAAACCACCAGTCGCAATTGCGGGTACCGCCAATGCCTTTTATCGGTCCACCGGTCTGGCCCTCGGTCAACAGGAATTGCAAACCCGCATTTTGCAAAGCGGTGGTTTTACCGGAGCCGGGGGCGCCGACGAATACATACCAGGGCAGTTCGTACAGCGAACTCGCACCGCCGGCCCAACGCTTGCCCTTGCCAGCGCTCTTGAGTTTGTCGATGGCTTCGCGAAAGCGCTGGTTCAGAACCTCGCTCTCGCGGTCGATGGCGCTGGTGCCGGAAGAAAGGCCCTGCAATAGCGTCTGGTTGGCGCGGCGCTGGCGCCAGGCGCGCCACAGCTGCCGCCCGATCCACGCCAGCCATAACAAAACGATGACGATCACGCGCCACCACACGCCGTCGAACGGCCGCCAGCTGCCAAGAGCCAGCAAAGGGCCGACCCACCAGATCAGGGCGGACAGTACCAGCATCCCGAGCGTACCCAGGACTAGAGGGCTGATCAACCAGTTCATCCATCGCTTCATCGAAACTTTCTAAAGCCCGTTACCCCGCGGAGGCAGCCAGTCTGAGGGTAATTTCAACGCGCCGATTTTTTGCGCGCCCGGCAGACGTGGCGTTGTCGGCCACCGCCTGGGTGTCGGCCAGGCCTTCGGAGCGAATCCGCTCCGGCTTGACCTTGGTGGACAACAAGTCCTTGACCGCCTGTGCGCGGTCTTGCGACAAGTGCCAGTTGGACGGATAGCGAACCGAGCGGATCGGCTGGTTGTCGGTATGGCCGGTCACCAAAATCTGCCCCGGCGTGCGTTGCAACTCATCGGCAATACGCTCCATCAACGGCGATACCCTGGCCGCCAGTTTGGCACTGCCGGGGTCGAACAGGCCGTCGCCACGGATGACGATGATGGAACGATCCGCCAGGTCCCGCACTTCAACCAGTCCGGCGTCGATCTCGGGCTTCAGGAAGCCGGACAGCCGTGGCGCCGCCGCTGGCGCAGGCGCAAGCAGCGCGGGCATCGCCGCAGCCTTGACGTCGAGTGCTTGCAGGGTCGTGAAGGTGTCGTTGCTCTGGCTGGAGATGGACACGCGCAGAGCAATAAAAATCAACGCCAGGATCAAGGCCGCGGCGGTCGCGACTACCCAGATTGGAATCCCGTCGCGCAGTCGCGCCACCGCTGCCGGCACACCCGCCCAATGGGGCGATAGCTCCTGCGGCGCGGTGCCGCTTTGCTCGCGCAACATCAGCGCCAATTTTTCGCGCACGCCATCGAGTTGCGCCCGGCCGTTTTGCAGCACCCGGTAACGTCCCTCGAAACCGAGCGCAAGAATGCAATAGATCAGTTCCAGCAAGCCGCGATTGGCCGCCACGTTTTCGGCCAGCTTGCCGAGTAGCTGGAAAAGTTTCTCGCCGCCCCAGGACTCGTTGTGGAACAACACCAACAGGCTTTGCGAGGACCAGGCTCCCGATCCACCCCAGGGCGTACTGGACGCGCACTCGTCGACAAATGTGCACAGCAGATATCGCCCCGCCACCACCTGTTCATTGGGCAATGCGCGGGCACGCGCATCGGTCTCGAACTTGCGAACCGCCTCCACCAGCGCCGTGCGCAACGCGGTCGGGTCGGGATGTTGCGCCATCACCCGGATGCGCGAGCCGGCGATCAGCAGCCCATACGCCACCTGCAGCAGCGGATTCAAGCCGGCGCTGCCCGGCACCTCGGGCAAACGCGCGACATCGGGATGGAACAATGCGGTTGCGCCGGCCGCGATGGTGCCCTGACGCGCGGCGCGACCCGCCGAAGGTTTGATGACCGTACGTTCGGACTCGAAGGCGGAAAAGGGATCGTTTTCGCTCATGACGCAATCAAGGCCGGATTGCCCAGAACTCCAGTTCGAGCCCCGGGAAGTCGCCCGCAATATGCATCGCCAGGCCACCGGACGACTCCAGCTGACGCCACATTTCGTTGGAGCGTGTTTCCAGTTCAAAGTAACAGAAGCCCGCATGGAACGGAATCTGGCGCGGCGCCACCGGCAAGGCGCGCAGACCGACACCTGGCAGCTGCAGATTCACCAGGTCGCGAATGCGCTCCGCCGGTCCGATCTTGGTCTGGGTCGGGAAACGCGCGCGCAACTGTTCGCTGTCCATTTGCGCATTGACCGCAAGCACGAACACCGCCGAGCGTTGCAATTCGAGGTCGGGAATGATCGCCACCCGGATGCCGTATTTGCGTTCCTGCAACTCGATCGGAATCGCCGACTGCTCGCGCACCATCGACAAGGACTGGCGCAGGTCGGTCATGAGTGCGTTGAAGCACTTGGCCGGATCGTCGTGGTTGTAGGCCACCAGATCACTCGGGCGCTTGCGATCGCCAAAAGTCGACAACTCGCCGGCCAGTCCAAGTAGCGTGGAGAAGAAGTGTTCCGCATGAAACACCGGCGACAGCCGCGCGTGGGCCAATTGCGGCCCGTAGCGGTTACACACCTGCAGCAGCAGGAAGTCGGAGATCTCACCCACACCGGCACGGCCGGGTTGCGCCAGCCGCGCGGCCAGCGCCTCGCCACGCTGGTGCAACAGCCCGATGATCTCGCGCAGGAAACCGTCGGCCACCGTGTTTTCCGGCACATGCAACAACGCCGGAAGGTGCTGGGTGTCGAGCAGGATGCGTCCATCGGTGCGGCGCTCGACGACCCGGGCTACGCCCAGGCAGCTGTAGCCATCGTTGGCATCGCGCTCCAGCATCAGTCGCAGATTGAGACGGCCGATTTGCAGCGGGGCCTGGCGCAAGCTGGCGGCGTGGCTGTCGGCAACGTCCATCTCGGCGGCATGAAATCGTGCCGGCATGGCGGCGGAAACATCTTCTACGTCGCTCTCGGCCACGCCGGGCCGGCTCAATGCGATGGCCAACACGACCCGTTCGTCACGCACATCGCCCGGGATGTCGATTGCCAGTGGCGCTGGATCATCCATCGGCAAGGAAAACGGCGTACCGTCCCGAAAGACACCACTGGCCTGGTTCAAGGCCAGCTTGCCTTGGTGCAGAGCCGCCTCGTCGAGCGCCAGTGAATAAAAGCCCCAGGCATAACCCATGGACAGCCTGAAGCGCGCATCCATGGCCCGCGTTACATAACGGTCCTGCTGCTGGAAATGCTGTGGCTGCAGGAACATTCCCTCAGTCCACATTACTTTGTTATGCCAAGTCATGTCGCGCAGTCATTGTGCTTTCTTAGGGACCGGGCCGATCGTTGCACCGCGCAGTTCAGGCACATGGCCTGCCAGGCCCGCTTGCGCCATGGTCGGCCGAGGTGATGATACTCGTTCAATGCTGTTGCGCGAGACGTTTGGCACTCAGGGAATCTGGTGCGTCGTCTGCCCCGGAAAGGTGAATTGGATCAGGCCGCCCCAGACACACATCAGCTTGGAAACATTGTCCAGCGCC
>JANYBQ010000126.1 GCA_025360705.1 Betaproteobacteria bacterium
ATCCTGTGCCACGCCTTTGACTGGCTTGGGTTTGGTGCCAAGACGTCGGTGGGCTATGGTGCCATGGAGGAGGATCCAACTGCCAGGAAGCGGCGTGAAGAAGAGCGCAAGGCTGCGCAAGACGCGGAGCGCAAGATCCTTCAGCAGAGAGCGCGTGAAATGGCGTTGACGCAGATGAGCCCGGCAATGCGCGCCACACAACAATTTTTGGACGCGCGAGCTGACAAGAACCAGCCTGAGCTGAGCGCTCTGCTCGGTGCGCTAAAGAAGGGAATATGGAGTGGCGACGTGAGGTCTGAAATCGCCCAAAACGTCAAGGAACGGATGGTCAAAGACAAAAAATGGAGAGAAAAATCCGAGAAGAAAAATCCTCTCAAAGACAACGACCATCAAGACACCTTGATCGTGATGAAGTGTTTGTAATATTGATGCTGACAACTTTCCGAGCCCGTTGTGACCAAAACCCCCGCTACGCCCGAAGGTGAGGACATGACGTCTGGCGAAGTGATCGAATGGCGCGACCTGCAAGACGCCCAGATGACCGCCCTTGAAGACCTCTGGGACAACCCCGAAGACGAATGCTGGAACGAAGACGCCCCGCCTCCAAACGATGCCAACAGGTCCGCGCAGGGTAAGAAAGCCGATACGCCAAAAGCAAGCGACGGGTGAACCGTTGGCCATTTCGAAACCATTAATCCACTTCCTCACAAGCAAGGCACCGTCATGCAAACTCTGCGCTTGCGCCACCCTATCACGGCAGATCGTCAGATCACCTTGACTCGGCCGCCTGATTTTCCAATGGGCCCAGTGGAAACTTTACCGCCCACCGGGCGAACCCGCGAAGACATCGACCGGCAAGTTCAGGAGGAGCGCGATTCATGGGAGCGGTCGCGGTACGTGAGTGCTTCCGCGTGAAAAGTCCCAACGCCCGCAGCATCCTACTGTTTACGCCGGGCGCAAGCTGGGCCGTTGTCCCCGAGATCTTCGGCTGGTTGGCACCGCATAGCCTGGACCTGTATGCGCACCATCCGCAACGCGCGGTGCTGGACGAGTTGCGTGAACTGCATCGCCTGCGAGCACCAGACGAGATCTGGATATGCACCACCGAAGGCGCCCAGACGCAATCCAGCCTGAGCCACCTCAACGACTGGTGGCAGCGGCTGGGCTCTCCTATGCCCCTGCGCATCTGGACGGCAGCCGACGGACAGCTGCCGCTCTCGTTCGACCTGGTGTTGCTGCACGACACCGACTTTGCGCACTTTGCGCGCCACGCCATGGTGGTGGAGCCGCATGTGCGCATCAACGACGAATCCGGAACGGCCGATGATGGCGGCTTGTTTTACGTTGAAAATCTGCCGCCTGAAACCCTGATGGTCGGCCTGGTGCAAGCCAGCATTGAGCGCTTCAAAAAAGACCGTCGCGACCAGGGCGCTGCCGCATTACTGAGCGCGCCCGAGGTATTGGCCAAGGTGTTCTCGGGGCAAGGTGATGCCCTCCCCGGCATCGGTGGCAAACTGCTTCAAATTGGCGGCGATGCCAGCACCGGGCGCGGTCTGGTGCTGGTGCATGCGGCTAAAACCATCAACGTGTAGACCACTTCTGACATTGGAGAAAATCACATGCAAGCCTATCAAATCGAACATGACGTACCTCCGTCCCATCGGGTAGCGTTTGACCTGCCACCGAATTCACCTGTGGGTTCGGCCAAAATCATCGTGCTGTTTCCCGACTCACCGACTCCACCCGACAGTAGCAAGCCGCGGTTTGCCAACATGGCTGAGTTCGCCTTGTGGCTGCAAACCCAACCCCCCACGGGTCGAACCGCAGAAGAAATTGACCAACACATCCGCGAAGAGCGCGACAGTTGGGCGTAAGGCCATGCAGCGCGCGTACTTTGACTCCAACATGGTGATTTACTTTGTAGAGCGCCACCCTGAATTTTTCCCACTTTTGTTTCACCGAATGATCAGCAGCGCTGGTCAAGCGCTTGTCACCTGCGTGGTATCCGATTTGGTCAGGTTGGAAGCCAGGCTGTTGCCGATGCGCGATGACGATTCCGGGCGATTGGCTTTGTACGACGACTTTTTTCAAAACACCGATCAAAGCGGTGTCCGTTTCGATAAGAACGTATTTGATCTGGCGACCGGTTTGCGTGCTGACTACCGCCTGAAAACCCCCGATGCCCTGCATCTGGCAGCGGCCATCACGGCCGGTTGCGACGAGTTCTGGACCAACGATAAGCGTCTGGCCCAAGCCGCGCAAGGCCGTCTGCAAATCGTGACCTTTGAAAGCACCCCATGACACAAACACTCGATCAAAAACGCGCCGCGCTGGCGTGGCAGTACGCCAGCGCACCCGTGCCGGTCAGCTTTCTGGCCGTGCCAGCCAAGTCGCAGTTTGACTTCCATGTGATCTGCCATACCAGTCGCCTGCCCGAATCTTTAAAAAACCAGTGGCGCGTGTTGCTTGACCGCGCTTTCCAGCACGCCTTTGAATGGGTCGGCTTTGGTGCCAAAACCTCGGTCGGTTATGGCGCTATGGCCGCTACTGCGGCGCACAGTCCAACCGTCGCCACGTCTGGCGGTGCGGCCCCTGGCAACCGGTCTCACACAGCGGCCGCCAGTAGCAGCACGGCCACCCAAACCTGGCCCACGGCCAAACTTACCCTGAACCCCGGCAACGGCGAAATCAAGGCCAGCTTCGCGAGCCAAACAACGGTCGGCCTCAAGGGCGTCGATGCCGACCGGCTGCGTGCCGCATTGGGTGAAGAGCGCGCCAACAAGCTCAAGAAAAACAAGGAACTCAAGGGCGTTTCGGTCGACGTGGCGCCGCAAGGCAAGGCCCTGCAACTCAAAGGCCTGAGCCCGACATGACCAACGCCCCCGCCAAGCCCGCAGGTGAAGACATGGCGCCAAGCGAACTGATCGGGTTCTTGTGGTCGCAGTGTCAGGGCTTCCCAACTGCTTCAGACGGTGCTCAATGCCCCGCCACCGGGCCAAACAAAACACCCCACGCCGCGCGCGGTGAGACGATTTGCACCATGCCCCCAGAGCGCTTCGCCAACTGCCATCCCAATACCCGTTTGTCCCCGGTCACAAACAGATCGGTATCGGCCGCGGCTGCGGCCGTGACCAGGCGCCGGTCGTTGTCGGCGGCCGGCTCCGCCACGTCAGCAATCGACAGGGCGGCCTGCCAGGCGGCATCGAACAAGGCGCAGGCATGGGGCGCTTGCGGAAACTTGCGCACCAGTACTTCATGCGCTTCGGTCTGCACCAACGCGCTGCTAAGCAGCCAGGACCGCTGGGCACATTGCAGCAGCAGTTCCTCACATAAGCCGGAAAAGACTGTGGCCGACAACCAGACGTTGGTGTCAAGAAAAACCTTCATGAAACGTCTTGCAAGACGTCGTCTTCCGTCAGCCAGCCGGCGGCGCGCGCCAACGGCGCCAGTTGCGTCTGGCTTAGGCGCAAGGCCTCGCGCAAGCGGTGCGCGCGCAAGGCCTCGCGCACCACTTCGCTGCGCGATTTGCCGCTGCTGGCACACAAAGTGTCAAGGCCTTGCGTTTCGTTTTCCGAGAGTCGAACAGTGAGCGTGGTTTGCATGGCAACGCCTCCTTTTGTACGACAGTGTATTACGTTTATTTTGTAAATCTACTGCCGGCCCGATGCCGCACATCGTCACCATTCCCCGCCCGCATGACCGATGGCGGGCTCACGCTGTGGGACTGCCTGGCACTCATGCGGCAGGTCGGCCCGGCAAGCTTGCCTGCCACCCGCCAGAGCGCCGCCACACCTACCATAGCGCCATGACCCCCTACGACACCCACCTCTGCCTGGTCTCCACCCAGGCCACGCCAAATTTGCTGCCCGTGCTCGATGAAAACTGGCGACCGCAGCGGGTGGTGCTGGCCTGCAGCGCGCAAATGAAAGAAGCCGCGCAAAACCTGCGCCAGGTGATTCAGACCAAAGGCGGGGGCATTGTGGTGGACCTGCTGGACCTGCCCGATGCCTATGATTACGCGGCGCTGTCGGATGCCTTCCTCAGCTACCTGGCCGAACACGCGGATGAGAACATCGCACT
>JANYBQ010000466.1 GCA_025360705.1 Betaproteobacteria bacterium
CCAACTCGTTACGATGCTCCGCCCCCATCGCACGCCAAAACTCCCTCCCCTCCGCATTCTCCGCAAACACCAGCAAATGGCATTTCTGTATCCCCGCCCGCCCCAAAGCAACCAGCCCCTCCGCCACCAGCCGCTGCCAATGCCCTGCCGCCGATGGGACGCGGCCACCGCCAGATGGTGGATCAGCCCGCGCCGTCCGTCGTGGCCAACCAAGATGGTGGCCACCAGCGTTGCATCGTCCAGGGCGATGTAGCTCGTGCCGGGGTTGCGTGCCAGGAATTGCGCAATCGACTCCTTGGAGTCGGCCCCGCTCAGGCCAACGCCGTCCGTGGCTTCCCATAGGGCGCGGGCAGCCGCGTAGTGGCTGTTGGCGAATAGTTCCAGTCGGATGGGCATGAAAAGGCGGTGGGTAGCCGACCGACTTCAACGCCCCCGCACGATCACGCCGTAGCCAGCATCAAGTGTCCAACGCCGGCCTTCGCGGGCCGGACTTTGATCTCGATGTCGTAGCCCAGCCGCGTCAGACAATCCATCAACTTGCGCTCCGACAGGTTGGTGAAGTCGCCGCGCATCATGTCGGAGACCTTGGGCTGCGTAATGCCCATCCTCTTCGCGGCTTCTTGTTGCGTCAAGCCAAGACGGCGCATGGCTTTTCTGATTTCGATGACCAATCCGGTCTTGATCTTGAGCTTGTCGGCATCGGGCACGCCAAGGTCCGCAAAAACGTTGCCAGAGCCTCGCTGGACTTCAACACCATCGACAAATCGAGTTTTCATTTCCGCAGCTCCTTGGCAAACGCCTCGGCTAGTTTGAGCCTGGCGTGAACAATGTCCATGTCCGCTTTCGGCGTGGCAATGCCGCGCTTACTTTTCTTCTGAAAACAGTGGAGGACAAACACTGCTTCGGCAAACTTGACGGTATAGACAGCGCGGTAGGTGCCACCGGCATCGTCTTCCACCACTTCGAGCACTCCGGCACCACCAAAACCCTTGAGCACTTTCGCGGCATCGTGCTTGTCACCCGCCTGTGCCAAGGACAAGGCGAAACCAAACAGGCGCCTGACGTCCGTCGGCAACGCCATCAGGTCTCTGTAACTGCTTCCGACCCATTCAAGCGGCTTTTCGGTAGTGAGCACAATCGCAAATATACATGAACTGGTATTTTCGTGGGCCCCTTCAGCGCCAGGAACTCCAGCACGAATGGGTCCCTGATGGCCTCTTCCGGGGTTAGCGCATCGCCGGGCTCCGCCTGCTCGGCCTTCTGTAGCATCCTGGCCTTGTTGCGCGACAACGCAATGCGCTCGTAGAACTGGCTGTCGATCTGCCGCCCCAGCTGGCGCACCGACAAGCCGCAGCGCAACGCCTCCGTTTCGTAGAAGGTGCGTGCGGCTTCGGTCTTGACCGAGAGCAAGCGGACGTAGGCGGACCAGGGTAAGGGAAATGCCTTGTTCAAATCGGCAGTTCGAAAAGTGCAACGGACGGCTTTTGGATGATTCGGCCTCCTGCGGATTGCGCAGACACCGTCTGCGCAATCGATGCGACCGCCAATTTCGCAGACGGTGTCTGCGAAATCCGGTCGGCCGACCACGCCAAGTAGAACAGCCGCATCTGCTCGAGGTTTCGTTCCGAGAAGCCCCGCCCGAAATGCGCCAGCAGGTCAGCAGACAGGCGCTTGAGCAATGCCTGTCCGTAAGCTGCACGGCCTTCGCCGCCCTGCTCAAATTCGACTATGCGACGTCCGATTTCCCAATAGGTCGCCGTTATCAGCGCATTTACGCTTCGGGCGGCTGCCCGGCGTCCGGCCTCCAGCAAAGCGACTATGCCACTGCGTATGCTGCTGTACTCAGGACTGAATGGAGCAATGTCGATCATCTCCGCACCTCGCCCATGCCGCGCGCACGGGCAATGTCGCCCAAAGCCAAAACCAGCAGCGCCGGATGGTTCGCTTCAAGAATGTCCGTCAAATACGCAGCGACCGCCTCGTCGCTGCCGAGGTAAGGCGCCGCGTCGAATTCGGGCAGATCGGCAACTTTTACGCGTTGGGTCATGTCTCTCCTTCGGTTAATCCAGCCGCGCCGCCAAAGCATTGGCACGCTTGATATCGGTCTTTTGCGTGCTCTTGGAGCCGCCGGCCAGCAACACAACCACCTCAAGACCACGTCGCGCAAAATACACGCGCCAACCGGCTCCGACATGGATACGCAACTCCGATACGCCCTCGCCGACTGGCGTGACGCTACACAGCCATCCGCTTCGTCAGATCCTCGCGCATTTGATACAGGGTAATCGGGCTGGTGTCCTTGCCCAGCTTGCAGCCGGTCGCTTGCGCGCCCAGAGCCTTGCCCACAGTGGCACCGTCCAGCTTTTTGGCGCGCGCCGAGGTGTTCACAATGCGCGTGGCGTTCCTGGCGGTGTTGACAATGCGCCTGCTCATACGTGCTCCCGTTGGATGACCCATAAGGCAGCGACCGACGAGAAGTCGATCAAATGGAACTCGCCATCAATCTTGTCCACTTGCTTTTTGCGGAGGTAATCGTATCTCGATAACAATCTCACCTTGCGCCGCCTGATGGGCGCGCGCTTTTTCCATCAGCGCTTCTACATCGCCGCCCACATCGGAGAGCAATTTTTGGCGGATTTGATGAATCTCTTCCACCACGGGATCAGTCCACATGATCATCTGTTCCATTTGGCTACGCGGCTCCATGGACATGCGTTGAACATATTCGTAGGCGCCATCACACAGCCCTCAGCGCGAGCCGCTCAACGTGGATTTGCTCCGGCAGTTTGGCCTGTTTCGCTTCCCACAACGCGTACTGCACTTGCATCATGAGCCAGGATTCGGCCGTGGTGTCGGTCGCCTTGGCCAGCCGGTGTGCCATATCGACGCTCATGCCGGCGCGCTTGTTCACGAACTCGCTGGCGCACTTGCGCGATATACCGATGCGGCGCGCGAACTCCGTGACGCTCATTTCCAGAGGGTCAAGATAGGCTTCTTTCAAAACTTCACCCGGGTGGGCGGGGTTGAACATCTGCATGGCACTCTCCTAGCTAGTGATAGTCCTGGTAATCGACCAGGATCGCGTCTTCTTCCTCAAAGCGGAAGGTCATTCGCCAATTGCCGCTCACGGTCATAGACCAATGTCCTTTGAGGTCGCCCTTCAGGGCATGCAGACTAAAACCCGGTGCGCTCATGGCTTGCGGTGCCTTGGCAACGTTGAGCATGGTCAACATGATCTGCAATCGCCGTGCGTGGGCTGCCTGGATGCCGGTCTTCTTTCCGGTCCGGAAAAACACTTCCAGTCCCTTGTGCGAGAACGACCTGATCATGTCATCATTGTAACGTCGAACGTGACACAATACACATCCCTCACCATATGCCTATCGTTCAATACCTCCAGAACAGCAGATAAGGCCATGAGCAATTACGCCCTGCGTCTTCCCGAGTCGCTCAAACAAGCGGCCAAGCGGATTGCGGCCACCGACGACACCACGATGAACCAGTTTTTTGTGGTGGCGATCGCCGAGAAAATCAGCGCCATGGAAACCGCCCAATTCTTCGAGAAGCGGGCTGCATCGGCCAACACGCCGGCTGCTCAGGCGGCATGGGACAAGGTGGTTAGCAAAGCGGCAATTGCGGCGGACAACTGGACAAAGCCGCCCAGAAAGCGCTCGGAGTAAGCGTCAGCTGGCGAATGCCGTCGAAATTGGATATGACTTCGAGTCCACAACCGACCACCCATCGCGCCCTTGTCGTTGCATCCATCATGGCCTCGACCGCCATGGTCGCGCTGGAGGCGACGATCGTTGCCACGGCCATGCCCAACATCGTGGCCGACCTCGGCGGCCTGAACCTTTACAGCTGGGTTTTTGCGTCGTTCCTGCTGGCCCAGACCGCCACCACCGTGGTGTTCGGCAAGCTCGCCGACGTGCGCGGTCGCAAACCGGTCATGCTCAGCGGCATTGCGGTCTTCATCGTCGCATCGGTGCTGGCGGGTTTTTCTACGTCGATGACCTGGATGATCGTCTTCCGCCTTGCTCAAGGCTTCGGCGCGGGGGCGATCGTGCCCGTGGCGATGACCATCGTCGGCGACATGTACCGCCCCGCCGAGCGCGGCAAGGTGCAGGGCTACCTGGCCAGCGTGTGGGCGGTGTGCGCCGTGCTGGGGCCGGTGCTGGGGAGCCTCATCATTCGCGACTTCTCGTGGAGCTGGCTGTTCTGGATCAACGTGCCGATCGGCCTGGCGTCGGGCTTTGGTTTCATCCGCTACTACCACGAGCAGCAGAAGGGCACGGAGAAGGTCGCCATCGACTACGGCGGCGCGGCGCTGTTCATCGTCGCGGTGACCGCGTTGATGCTTTTCCTGACCCACCTGACCAGCCCCGATAGCTGGCTCACGGCGATCGAACTGGCCGTGTTTGTGGTCAGCGGCATCGCATTCGTGATGCTCGAGCGCCGGGCGGCGGACGCTATGCTGTCGCTCCGGCTCTGGGCGATCCGGCCGATTGCAGTGTGCAATCTCGCCACGCTGTTCAGCGGCATGGCGATGATGGGCCTGACCACGTTCCTGCCGATGTACCTTCAGGCTGTGGCCCACAGAAGCCCGGTCACCTCGGGGTTCGCGCTCACCATGATGATGCTCGGCTGGCCATCCGGCGCCACGCTGGCCGCGCGGACCTTCGCCCGGGTCGGCTTGCGCCGCTACCTGCTGCTCGGCGGCGCGGCGGTGCCGCTGGGCGGCGCGTGCTTCGTGTTCCTGACACCGGAAAGCTCTGTCATCCTGCCCGCGGTTGGCTCGTTTGTGATGGGCCTGGGGTTCGGCCTGGCCAGCGTGTGCGCAATCATCCTGATCCAGGAAAGCGTCAGCGCATCGGAACGCGGCAGCGCAACGGCATCCAACATCTTTGCCAGAAACCTGGGCAGCACGCTGGGCGCGGCCGCCTTCGGGGCGGTGCAGACATTCGTCTTCAACCGTTATCCCGGTGTCGCCGGCATGCAGATCGACAAGCTTCGCGATCTGCTGACCGCCGGGTCGACCCATATCGCGGCGGATGATATTGTCCGCAGGGCACTGGAGAAGTCGCTGGACATGACTTTCGTGTGCATCTTTGCGGTCTCGTTACTGGTTCTGGTCTCGATGTTGTTGCTTCCGAAGATCGAGCTGGCGAGCGTTACGGGCATCAAGCAGGCGCCACCTGCACCACCAGGCGCACCCCCAACGCCCTACAAACACGGCTGATGGTGTCGAAGCGCGGTTGCGCGCCGGGTCGGGGGGCCTTTCGCGTCCTGCGACTAGGCAATGATCGCGACCAGCTGGACTTCGACCGGCGCATTGCCCGGAAGGGTTGCAACCCCGATGGCTGCCCGGCAGGCTATGCCTTCGTCACCAATCTCGCGCTGAAGCCAGGCCGAAGCAAAATCGGCCAGACGGGCATGGGCGGTGAATCCCTGTTCGGCGGCGATATAGACCGTCAGGCTGAGAATGCCCGCCACCCTTTCGTGCGAGGCCAGCAGAACGCGTGCCGCGGTCAGCGCATTTTTCGTTGCAAGCTCGACGGCCGCCTGGTAGGTTTCCAGCGGGGCGGTCGCGCTTACCGCGCCGGTGAACATCAACACCCCGTTGTCCCGGGGTGTCATGCCCGAGGTATAGACCAGGTCCCCATGCCGCTTGGCGGGGACATAGTTGCCTTGCGGAACCGGGGGACGTGTCATTTCCGATACCTCTCGATCAAAGCGCAGGTGCGCTCAATCGCCTGAAGCGCCACCCCATGATCCTGCGAAAAGTTGAAGCGGATGCTGTCGGCGGAATGGGGGCCAAATTCCGCCCCGGGTGTGACGATCACGCCGGCCTGGTGGCGCAAGATAGTGACAAAGTTCTGGGTGGGCACGGCGAGTTCCGGCAGGCGCGGGAACAGATAACTGCCCGCTTGCGGGGTGCGGGCATGCAGCCCCTCAACAACGCGCAGCCTGGCCAGCAAAGCGTCGCGGATGGCTTGATGCAGGGCAATGCGTTGCTGCAGCCAAGCGGCGGGTTCCGCAAACCATGTGCGAAGCACCGACTGGCTGTAGCCCCCGGCCCGCAAGGACACGATGGCTTGGAGCTTCTCCATCCGGGCTATCAGTGCCGCCGGCCCAAAGGCAGTGCCCACCCGGTATCCACTCAGAGACTCCGTCTTGGAGGGGCCGATGATGGTGATGACGTTTTCGGGCGCATGCGGGCTGGCCCGCAGATGCGTGTAGCTGTTTCCCTCAAACAGGAGCCGCGAATAGAGTTGATCGACGATCACCGTGGCGTTGTGGGTCCGTGCCAAGCGGGCAATGTCGTTGATCTCATCGCGAGAGTAAATAACGCCCGCGGGGTTGTTCGGATTGGAGAAAACAAAAACCTTGGCCCCGGCTTTGAAAGCGTCTTCCAGCTGCCCTAAATCGAGGCCCGCATGTTCGGTTGCAGCAAGATAGTTCAGCCTGACAGGCACGATCTCGGCACCGAAAAATTGAACAAGCTTGCGGTTGGCAAAATAGTCGGGCTGCACAATCGCGACCTTGTCACCGGCGGAAACAGTTGCTGCGATGGCCAGAAAAAGCGCACCCTGGGTGCCCGGGGTGATGATCAGCCCATCGTCAGAAGAGACAGGTGCGCCGGTGAAATCGGCAAGTTGCGCGGCAAGGTGATCGCGGATGTTCTTCTTTCCGCGGTACTCGGTGTAGGCTTGGTCGGCTCCGGCTTCAACACCCGCGACAAAGGCGTCGAATGCGCCGGGGGTGGGCTCGAAAGCATTGACGTCCCCATGGGAAAAATCGACAGGCCTGCCTTCAATCGGGCCGCCGCGTAGCAAAGGACCCAGATCGGCTGCCTTTTGGCGCCCTTCTTGGCCCGGTGCGTTGTCGGTTGCAAGCATGAAAAATTTATCTTCGATACCGCTCATGTCCCCTCCATTTGTCTTTTGATTTATCCCACCTCAATCCGCTGGTAACTCAACCGGCATCCGCCGTGCAGCCTCTGCAATCGACCAATATCCATCTTTTGAATTCATATAAATATACATTCAAGTCATTGCTTGACAACATAATCTCCGCTAAGCCTCCAGGCGCGCGTCTTGCTTGGACACTCTCACCCATTCAACGCAACGCACTTTGAAAGTCCCGATCCTGAAGACCATGACCGCACCGAAGCTTCTGGAAGTTCGGGATCTCCAGACGAAGTTCTTCACGGTTGACGGTGTTGTGAATGCCCTGAACGGCGTCTCCTATTCCGTCGACAAGGGGGAGTGCCTGGCCATTGTCGGGGAAAGCGGCAGCGGCAAAACGGTTGGCGTGCTTTCGATACTGCGGCTGATCCAGTCGCCGCCTGGGCGCATCGTGGGCGGCAGTATCTTTTTCAAAGGCACCGACCTGCTTACCTTGAGCGATCGCGCGTTGCGGAACATCCGTGGGGGCGCCATCGCCGTCATCTTCCAGGATCCGATGACATCGCTTAATCCGGTGATGCGGATCGGCGCGCAGATCACCGAAAACATCCTGGAGCACGAACGCCTTACCCGTCGGCAGGCGCGGGCCAAGGCGGTCGACTTGCTGGCCATGACGGGCATTCCGACGCCGGCCAAGCGACTGGACGACTATCCCCATCAGTTCTCGGGCGGCATGCGCCAGCGCGTCATGATTGCGATAGCGCTTTCGTCCTCGCCTCAACTGATCATCGCCGACGAGCCCACGACTGCGCTCGACGTCACTATCCAGGCGCAAATCGTCGAACTGGTGAAAAAACTTCAGTCGGAACTCGGCACCGCCGTCATCTGGATTTCACACGACCTCGGTGTCGTTGCACGTCTCGCCGACAGCGTCGCCGTCATGTACGCCGGCTACATCGTGGAAAAGGCACCCGTGGACGAGTTATACGCACGGCCGGCCCACCCTTACACGATCGGTCTGCTCAACTCGCTGCCGCGCCTCGATGCGCGCGTCAAAACAAAACTGCAGGCCATCGCAGGCCTTCCGCCCAACATGCTTGGGGAGCTGCGCGGCTGCCCCTTTGTGGCGCGCTGTCGTTTCGCGACCCATCGCTGCCGCGAAGAAAATCCGGCTCTCGCCGAGGTCGCTCCCGGTCATGCGGTTGCTTGTTGGCATGACCAGTTGACGCATGCAGGGGTCGAGCGATGAGCCGCCGGGCCGCTCCCAAGGCGAATGCATCGCAGTGCTCAGCACGAAGGTGTTCCGAATGAGTACCGCCGGGCCGTTCCCAAGGTGCTCGCACCGCAGCCGTAAGGCGAAGGTTCTCCCATGAACCAAGACGTACTGGTTCGCGTCAAGGATTTGAAGGTGCATTTCCCCATCCGCGGCGGTGTATTCAACCGTGTCGTCGGAGCCGTAAAAGCGGTGGACGGCATCACTTTCGACATCGTGAAAGGTGAGACCCTGGGCCTGGTCGGGGAGAGCGGGTGCGGCAAGACGACGGCCGGCCGCGCCATTCTGAATCTCTACCAGCCGACCGCAGGAGAGGTTGCATTCCGCGGAGTCAATCTCGGCCGGACAAGTCCCGGGAATGTGCGCCGCTTGAGACGGCACATGCAGATGATTTTCCAGGACCCGTACGCTTCGCTCAATCCCCATATGCGCGTCGGCGAAATCATCGCGCGGCCCTTGCGTGTGCACGGACTGGCCAAAAACGCCAGGGAGGAAAAACATCTCGTAAGCGAGATCATGCAGAAAGTCGGCCTGAACACTTCCTTTCGCGACCGCTATCCGCACGAGTTTTCTGGTGGGCAGCGCCAACGGATAGGAATCGCGCGGGCACTCGCCACGTCACCTGATTTCATCGTGTGCGACGAGGCGATTTCGGCGCTCGACGTTTCGATCCAGGCCCAGATCATCAACCTGCTTGAACAGCTTCGCGATGATCTCGGGTTGACCTATCTGTTCATTGCCCACGATCTCAGCATGGTGCGGTATATATCCACACGTGTCGGCGTGATGTATGTAGGCAAGCTGATGGAGCTGGCGTCGACCAACGAACTTTATGAAAAACCGCTCCACCCCTACACCAAAGCTCTGCTGTCTGCCATCCCGATCCCCGATCCGCCACTTGAGCGGCAACGCCGGCGCATATTGCTGGAAGGCGATTTGCCCAGCTCGATCAACCCACCCGCGGGCTGTCGTTTCAGCTCCCGCTGCGCGCTGGCAACCGATCATTGTCGAACGGTTGAACCGGAATTCCGTGAAGCAAGCACGAGGCATTGGGTTGCATGCCATCTAGTCTGAATATCTAACCATGAGCTACGTCACTCGCCGCCTGCTCCAATCCCTGATCGTCGTGTTTGGCGTCAGTGTCGTGGCCTTCGGCATGTTGTTCATGACCGGAGACCCGGCGGAGGTCATTCTGGGGGAATCTGCCGACCGGATGACAGTCGCGCAAATCCAGGAATTCCGCGTGAAGATGGGCTTTGACCGTCCATGGTTCGTCCAGTACGCAAGCTTTGTCGGCAATGCGCTGCAGGGCGATTTCGGCAATTCCTTCGTGCGCCACCAACCCGCATTCGAGGTGATCACCGACAAGTTGCCGGCGACCATCCAACTGGCTTCCGCCGCCTTCGTTCTGTCCTTGCTGATTTCGATCCCGCTCGGCGTGTTGTCCGCGATGAACCCGCACAAGTCGCTCGACCGCATCGCCACCTTGCTGGCCATCATCGGTCAGTCGATCCCTGGTTTCTGGCTGGGCATCCTGCTGATCCTCTTTTTCGGTGTCCATCTCAAATGGTTGCCGATCTCCGGCAGTGGCACCTGGCAGCACATCGTCATGCCGGCGATTGCGCTCGCCGCATTTCCGATTGCCCGGAACATGCGGCTGACCCGTTCGTCGATGTTGGATGTAATGCAGCGCGACTTCGTCCGTACGGCGCGTGCCAAGGGCATCTCGGAAACCCGCGTCGTCTATGCGCACGTCCTGCGCAATTCGCTGCTGCCGATCGTCACTGCGATCGGCCTCGAAGCGGGTTTCCTCCTCGGCGGTTCGGTCATCACGGAGACGATCTTTGGCTGGCCGGGCGTGGGCCGCGAGATCGTCTCTGCTATCGGTTCGAAGGATTTTTACGTGGTCCAGGCCGGGGTGATCATGCTGGCGCTGATTTTCTCGGCCGTGAACCTGCTGATCGACATCGCGTATTCCTGGATCGATCCGCGCATCAGGTATGGCTCGTGACACAGCTTGACTACCCGCCACAGGATAAGGTCGCCGCGGTGGCTGAAGCACCGGCTGCCCCGCAGGCCGCCGTCGAGCACCCGCGAGTGAGCCAGCTCCTGCCGCGGCTGTTCCGCAGCAAGGCGGCGATGCTGAGCTTGTTTGTAATCTTTCTTGTAGTGGTCGCCGCGCTCGCTGCACCTTGGGTCGCGCCGAACGATCCTTCCGTCATCAGGCTGATCCAGCGGCTCAAGCCGCCGCTCTATACCAACCGCGCCGGCATAACCTATTTGCTGGGCACGGACGCACTGGGTCGTGACGTCTTCAGCCGGATCATCTACGGCGCTCGCGTATCGCTGGTGGTGGGGCTGTCGGCAGTGGTCATATCGGGTGCCATCGGATTGCTGGTTGGATTGCTGTCTGGCTATTTTGGTGGGCTGGTGGATGAAGTATTCATGCGCATTTGCGATATCCAGCTGTCCTTTCCGACCATCCTGCTGGCACTCACGATCATGGCCGTGCTGGGCAGCGGGCTCGACAAGCTGATCCTGGTGCTCGGGCTGACGGGCTGGGTGCAATATGGACGGATTGTGCGCAGCCAGGTGTTGTCTATCAAGAACGACGAATTTGTACTTGCGGCGCGTGCGACCGGGGAGCGGCAATGGCGCATCCTGTTCCAGCACATCCTGCCCAATATCTGGAGCCCGATCATCGTGATCGCGAGCTTTACGGTGGCCAGCAATATCGTGGCCGAAGCATCGCTCAGCTTTCTTGGCGTCGGGGTGCCGCCCAGCGTTCCGAGCTGGGGCACCATCCTGTCCGATGGTCGCCAATACATCGGCGTCGCGGATTGGCTGACCATTCCCGCTGGAATCGCCATTTCACTGACTGTGCTGTCCATCAATGTTCTGGGCGATTGGTTGAGAGACTATCTCGACCCGCGGCTGAAGAACATCGTTTGAGTCAACCCCACTCCCTATCGCCAAACCCGTCATCCACCAAGGAAATTCACCATGAAACCCGCACGTGTCATCCAAAGCTCCATCATGGCTCTCGGCATCGCCTTGAGCACGCTGGCAGCCGCTCCGGTTTTTGCCGCTGGCAAGCCAGTGGTGTTTCTGGACAGTGCCGAGCCGATCGGCCTCGACCCGATGTTTTCATCGGCCAGTGCGGGGATCATGTTGTCGATTCACGAGGGGCTGTTTCGCCTCGACAACGACGGCAAGGTCGTGCCGGCAGTGGCGGAATCCATCAAGCTGGTCAACCCGCTGACCTGGGAAATCAAGATTCGCCCGGGCCTGGTTTTCCACAACGGCGAGCCGATCAATGCCGATGCCGTCGTCTTCACCTTTGCACGTGCCAAGACACTGTTCGCCGCAGGCAAGGGCGACCTGAACTTTGCGCTCGGTGCCCTCAAATACGATCGCATGGAGAAAATCGACAATTTGACCACCCGCATCGTGATGCAGGCACCGGACCCGATCATCACCTCGCACATGGTCAATCCGGAACTGTCGATTCTTCCGCCCAAATACTATTCGGAGAACCCTCCGGAGAAGGTGGTTTTCGCGCCGGTCGGCGCCGGCGGCTACAGATTCGTTTCCTACAAGCCTGGCGAAGGCCTGGTCTTGAAAGCCTTCGACAAATACCGGCTGGGCAAGCCACCGGTCGAAGACGTCATCGTCAAGGCGGTACCCGAAGTAGCTACGCGCATCAGCGAACTCAAGGCGGGTTCCGCCGACCTCATGGTGGGCGTACCGCCAGACCTCAAGCCCGACCTTGAAAAATCGGGCGTCAACGTGATCGTGGCGCCGAGTTACAGGCGGCTTTTCATCAACCTCAAGCAAGGCCTTCACCCGGCTTTGGCGGATGTGCGTGTGCGGCAGGCGATGAACTACGCGGTCGATTGCGATGAGATTGCCACCGGGCTGTTTGGCGGAATGGCCAAGTGTTCCATCGACCTCGTCAACTCTCCCAATAGCAACCCCAACCTGAAACCTTATGCGTTCAATCCCACCAAGGCAAAGCAACTTCTGACCGAGGCCGGCTGGGTTCCGGGTGCCGATGGCGTCCGCGTCAAGAACGGCGTGCGCCTTTCGCTCAACTTCGACACCACCAACGGCTCCTATCTGATGGACAAGGAGGTCGCGCAGGTGATGGCCGATTCATGGAAAGCGGTAGGCATCGAGATCAAGGACCTGCGGGTTATCAGCAGCGCCGTCAGCGCGCAGATGCGTGCCAAACAAGGGGCGGGTTTCCGCGACCTGATGAACAGCTCGTCCGGCCCCGACTACACCTGCCAGGGCGATCTGTTGCTGGTGCAAAAGGATTCGGGTTCGAACCGGATGAGCTGGGTGGACGACAAGTTCGAGGCCATGTTCAAGGCCTTCAGCCAGGAGTTCGACCAGTCGAAATGGCCGGCGATGTGCAACGCGGCGCAGGCCTACGTTGCCGAGCAGGCGCCGGTGATCTGGATGTTCCCCGAGCCCACTTTGTACGGCGTATCGAAACGCCTGGCGTACCAGGCGCGGCCAGACGGCAGGGTTTATCTGAACCTGGTGCTCAAGGGCGTGAAGGACTAACTCGAGTCCCGGGCGGGCGCCAAAAAAAGAAAGTCCCACGATGTCCAAACTTCGAATTTTCATCACATCGCCGCTGGAGCCCGCCAACGTCGAGCGCATTCGCCAGGTCGCGCCGGACCGGCTCGAGGTGGTCTACGAGCCCGATCTCTTGCCACAGACGCGTTATGTTGCCGACCACATAGGTCGCCCGTTCACGCGCACCCCCGAACAGGAACTCCGCTGGATCGCAGCGCTTGCCACTGCTGACATCTTTTGGGACTTGCCCCGCAAGCCTGAGTACGTTGCGCTTGCAAAAAGGCTGCAATGGATCCAGACGACCAGCACCGGCGTGGGGCAGGCCGTTCAAGCGTTTGGCCTCGACACGTCCGATATCGTGGTCACCACGGCGCGCGGCGTTCATGCGGGCCCGTTGGCCGAGTTTGCTTTCATGGCCCTTCTTGCCCATTGGCGCGGGCTTGCACACCTGCAGGCCGAACAGCAACAACGTCGGTGGACCCGTTATTGCGGGGAAGAAGTCGCGGGCCGACGCATCGTGATCGTTGGCGCGGGAGACTTGGCGCGCGGCATCGCGCAGCGTGCCCGCGCCTTCGAGCTGCATGTAACGGCGATTGGCCGCACGGCTGGCAAGGGGCGCAGCCATGACGGACTGTTTGACGAGATCACGTCGCGTGATGGTCTGCACGCCGCGCTGGCGCAGGCAGACGCCACCATCGTCACCGTGCCGCACACCACTGAAACCCAACGGATGATCGACGGTGCGGCTTTTGCCGCCATGAAGAAGAACAGCGCCTTCGTCAATATCGCACGGGGTCAGGTGGTTGACGAACCCGCACTGGTAGAAGCATTACGCTGCGGCCACCTTGGCTTCGCGGCACTGGATGTCGCCACGGTGGAGCCGCTGCCGCAAGAAAGCCCTCTGTGGACGCTGCCCAATGTGTTGATCAGTCCCCATTCCGCGAGCACGGTGGCTTCCGAGAACTCCAAGATCACCGAGATTTTTTGCTGGAATCTGCGCTGTTGGCTGGATGGTCGCTTCGATGAGATGCGCAACGTCTTTGACAAACGGGTTCTTTATTGACCTTTATTGACAATTTGCCCGCACTAATAACAAAAGCCGGACACTCCAGATGCCCAAAATACCGCTGTTTATCACCTCGCCGCTTGAAGTGGAACTCGTTGCGAAAATTCGCGCGGTCGATCCCGAACGGCTTGACGTTATCTACGAACCCGATCTGCATCCGCCACTGCGCTACCTATGCGATCACAAAGGCGTTCCGACCTTCACGCGAACGGCGGAACAGACCGGACGCTGGCGCTCGGCACTGGCGCGCGCCGAAATCCTGTTCGACTGCCCGATCCCGCCCGCGGATGGACCAGGCGACATCGTTTATGCAAAAAACGCCAAATGGCTTCAAACCACCAGCAGCGGTGTTGGTGAAATGGTCCAAAAAACCGGCCTGGACAAGTCGGACATCATCATCACCACGGCGCGAGGCGTTCATTCCGGCCCCCTGGCCGAGTGGACATTCATGGCCCTGCTGATGCATTTTCGAAAGGCCAACTTTCTGGAAGTTGAACAGCGGGCCCATCGCTGGGAGCGTTACTGCGACGAGGAAGTTGCGGGCCGAACCTTGCTCACCATCGGCGCCGGTGACCTTGCACGCGCTGTCGCTGTCGTCGGGCGTGCCCTAGGTATGCGCATCATCGCAGTCACGCGCAGTCCGGAAAAGCAGCGGGAACATGCGCATCTGTTTGATGAAATTCACGCTGTTTCGGAATTGGGCAGGCTCCTTCCTTTGGCCGATGCGATTGTCTCGACCGTCCCGGATACCGTGGAGACCCGCAACATGCTCGATCGTCCCGCGATACAGACCATGCGCGATGGCTGTGCATTCGTCAACACGGGTCGGGGCAGCACGATTGACGAAGTCGCGATGATCGACGCCCTGCGCAGCGGAAAGATCGCTTTTGCAGCTCTCGACGTTGCGGCGATCGAACCGTTGCCACTGTCAAGCCCGTTATGGGATATGCCAAACGTGCTGATATGCCCGCACTCGGCGAGCACGGTGACCACCGAAAACAAAAAGATCACGGAAATTTTCTGCAGGAATATCGATATTTACCTCAGTGGTAAGTTGGACAAACTGCACAATATTTTTGATAAGAAGCTGATGTACTGAAAGCAGCGTTATCCGCAAACACGCGCAAATGGCATTGCTGTATTCCCGCCCGCCGCAGCGCAGCTAGTGCAGTGTTGCACCCTATCTGGAACATAAAAAGGCGTCTTTTCGCCCATGGCGTTGTTGCAAATCCGCGCGATACCTACGGGTATCGCTGTGGTTTGCGCCTAGCCACAGGCAAAAATCCATCCTTTTTATTTGTCCCACCAAGAGTGCAACACTGCACTAGCCCCTTCGCCACCAGCCGCTTGCTGGAAGTGCGCCTCGCTTCAAGAGGCGGTAGCCGGGGTCAAGCGCTGCCCCCACCCGATGTTGGACCAGTCGGAGATCGAGATCCGGCAGGGTCTTCGACGCTTAGGATTTCGGCGAGGCCTTCACGCCGGAGCTGCGCGCGCAGGTTGGCGGGAAGGCATAGCGGCCGATAAACCCGGCGACTGAGGCCGGCGGGCGGTAGCAAAACGGCGGCCCATTGATGAAGTGCAGGGCCGCATCAATCTCGTCCCGGCATGACGCTATCGGCGCGCAAGCGAACCCTGGGGGCGATTGCCGGGAAAACCAGTGCCATGGAGACCGTCAGGCTCTTCGAAAAGCGGTTTGCGTGCAGTGTTAAGCGTTCTATTCCCTGCTGACCTTTCGGCCAGTCGCCGGCAGGGTATATTGCCCATTGAAGGGCGCTGTGCATAACGAGCCCTTGCTGCAGATATCGCCCGCTGCGGCGGGCCGGGCGCACGGCCGTTCCGTGCATAACAGGGCGTGTATGTCACGCCACAGGAGACTACAAAATGACAACAGCCATTCATCCCACCGTGGACCGGGGCGTGAGCCGGGGCGCCGAGGGATTTGCAGGGGGTACGTTGCAGTGCCAATGCACCAAAGACAAGGTCGAAGTGAAAATCAGTGCGCAGGTGGCTTTCAACCACGCGTGCGGCTGCACCAAATGCTGGAAGCCGCAAGGCGCGCTCTTTTCCGTAGTGGGCGTGGTCCCGCGCGACCGGCTTTCCGTCAGCGCGCATGGCGACAAGCTCAAGGTGGTGGACGAAAAGGCCGCCATCCAGCGCCACGCCTGCACGGCCTGTGGCACACACATGTACGGCCGCATCGAAAACAAGGACCATCCGCTGTACGGGTTCGACTTCTTCCACCCGGAGCTGTCGTCCCAGCCGGGTTGGGACGGGCCCGGCTTTGCGGCTTTTGTGTCGTCGATCATCGAGAGCGGAACCCCGCCATCGAAGATGGCCGACATTCGCCAGACGCTGCGCGACAAAGGGCTGGAGCCCTACGACTGCCTGAGCCCTGCGCTCATGGACGTCATCGCCACCCACGCCGCAAAAGCCAAAGGCGTTTACAAGGAGGCGTGAAAGCCGGCGTTCTGCGCGACTCGCGTCTTCTCACTCGAACCGGAAGCCGGGTCATTGCGCTGCCAACAGTGCATCCAGCTGCTGCTGCGATGCGGCTGCATCGCGGCATATAGGCTGAACTGGCTATTGCAGGCAGTTGGCAGTTGGCAGTTGGCGCACTGTATGCGTGCAAGTTGGGCATCGGCGTAGCTGAATCCCCATATAGCTGAATCCCCATATGTTCGTCAAACACATCAGGGAAATTTATATGCTCCTCATGTGGAATGATGCGCCGCGCCGCGAGGATCGATCGAAGCCTATTGAAAGCGAGAGCAGCATGCAACAGAATCGCGAACCGTTGACGCTTGAAGAGAGGGTGGGGCGCCTCGAAGATGTAACTGCCATTGCCACCCTGAAGTACCGGTACGCCGCCTTTTGCGATGCCGGTTACGATCTCGATGGATTGTGTTCGGTGTTTGTTCCCGACGGCCGATGGGCCGCCAATGGGTATGGCGATTTCAAGGGGCATGCCGAAATCCGGGCGTATTTCGCCAAGCTTTCCACTACGGTGGTCGAAGTGCTGCATTACGTCACATCGCCGCGAATCGAGCTCGCGGAAGATGGCCAGAGCGCAACCGGCCGGTTCTATTTGCTGTGCCTATGCAAATCGCGGCGCAGGCAGGTGCCCGCCATCGCGGATCCGGTTGTCATCGCCGGCACCTATGAGGATCAGTTCGTCAAGATCGACGGGCGCTGGTTGTTCCGCGAGCTGGTGGTGAACGTGCGCTATTCGAAGCGGATTCCCGTGGGCATCGAGGAATAAACAGTGCCTGCAAGAAGTCTGTAGACGCATGGACAAGGCGATGAATTCGACCCTCTTCTCAAAATTTGACGCGCCGGATGAATCGCTCGCGTTGCTCAGTGAGGGCCGGCGCATAAGCTACGGCGAGTTGAACGCCGATGCAAACCGCTTCGCGGTCGCATTGCACGGCCTGGGGCTGAGGGCGGGAGACCTGTTTGCCTTCCTGTTGCCGAATTCACCGGAGATGCTCTACATCTATATCGCCTGCGCGCGGACCGGGATTGTCGGCTTGCCGCTGTCGCAGCGTATATCCGGCGCCGAGCTGGCGTTTCAGGTCAAAGACTCCGGCGCGCGTGCCTTGCTCTACGGTCGCGATTTCGCCGCACTGGTGGCCGAGCGGCGCGCGGAGTTGGACCATCTCGCGCATCTGCTGAACGAAGATTTCATTCATCAAGTTGCGTTATCGGATGCGTCTTCGCTCGACATCCAGGTCAACGCCGCCGACCCGTTTTGTGTCATGTACACGGGAGGAACGACGGGCCAGTCCAAGGCCGCCGTGCAATCGCACGAAAGCTGGATGTGTTCGCTGGAAACTTCGGTGGAGCAGTGGGGCTTGTCCGCTTCGGACCGGCATCTGATCGTGCTCCCGATGTCGCACGCCGCCTGGTACACCGCAGGCGCCACGCTGTTGGCGGGCGGCAGTGTCACCATCGTCAAGCACTGGGACCCGCATCGGGTGCTGGAATTGGTCGAGCGGCACCGCGTCACGACTTTGAACATGATTCCGACCATGTTGAACGACTTGATCGGTGCCTTCGAGGCCAGGGCCAGGGACGTGGGCAGCATGCGTTTGCTTACCGTGGCCGGCTCGGCGCTTCCGATCGCCACTTACGAGCGTGCACGCGCTATTTTTGGCGAAGTGATAGGCAATATTTATGGCCTGACAGAGCTCGCCGGCCCGGTTAGCTTTCTCTTGCCATCGGACATGGCTGCCGGCAAATTTCGTTCGGTGGGAAGGGTCGGGAAACACATAGAAATGGCGCTGCTGGACGATGACGGCAAACCCGGCACATCCAAGCGCGGCGAACTTGGGCTGGCCGGGCCGCAGGTAACCACCGGTTATCTGAAAAACCCGGACGAGACGCGCAATGCCTTTTCCGGCAAGTGGTTTAAAACCGGAGACGTGGTGGAAGTCGATCGGGATGGATTCCTATACGTTGTCGACCGGAAAAAGGACATGATCAAAACCGGTGGCTTCAATGTCTACCCGAGTGAAGTGGAACAGGTGCTCTACCGGCACTCGGGAGTCCTCGAGGCGGCAGTGATTGGGGTGCCCGACAAAAAATGGTCGGAGGCCTTGACTGCGGTGGTGGTGCTTCGGCCGGGGGCGCAGTTTTCCGCCGATGACATCATGGCCTATTGCCGTACCGACCTGGCTGGCCATAAAGTGCCGAAGGCGGTTCATTTCGCGTTGAAATTGCCGCGAACCCGGTTCGGAAAATTCGACAAGGCCCAAATATTGAAAGATCTGATGGCCGGTTCAGGCATCTGAGAACCTATCCGTGAATAAAGCGGCCCTGCGTTGTGACGAGAACGCGATGGATGTTAGGCGCAAGCCGCAGCCCAGGGTAAGCCCCTGGGCAAGGTTTGCAACGACACAGATGCGCTTTCTCGTCACAACCCTTCGGGCCGCCTTATTCACGGATAGGTTCTAAGGCTTTCAAAATTCGGCATCTCACTATTTTCCTGAAAACCGCAGTTACCCCGCGCCCCATTCGCTCACAGATATAGCCGACCAACGCGTGCCAGCGATTGAATTTTGGCAACTGCTCCGCAGCTCGCCTCACGTTGGCCGCAAATGTTGGTTAACCACGGGTTTGTTCCGGCACCCGCCTGATCTGATTCAGTTCCAAGATCGGCTTTTTTGGCAATCGGCCGCGCCGGGTCAGGGGGCAACTGGTTCAGCAGTACGATTTTTTCACGTTAACATCTTTGAGTTCCATGTCGCAGCCTTCAAGGACGCACCGCCTCAGCCCAGCTTCGGCTGAATCAAATACGTTTTTGCCTAGAATTGAGCTGAGTTGTGACGTTCACCTTACTTCTAAAAAAAGAGATAGCGACGGTTAAAGGCATGCCCCTTCGAGACCCCATGAAAAAATTTCGACGCCTTGCCCTGCTGCTGGGTTTGGTCGGCGGACTTTCTAGCGTTTTCGCGGCCTACCCTGACCGGCCTGTGCGCATCATCTTGCCTTATGCCGCTGGTGGCGGGGCGGACGTGCTCACTCGCGTCGTTGCCGAGTCGCTCGGAAGAATGTGGAAGCAGTCGGTCGTGGTCGACAACCGGCCTGGCGCGGGGGCCACCATCGGCACCGACATGGTGGCCAAGGCCGCACCCGACGGCTATACGCTGCTCATGACGGCAAGCACCATGGCCGTCAGCCCCGCGGTCTATCCCAAGCTGCCATACGACGTGCTGAAGGACTTTGCGCCCATCACGCTGGTGGCTCAATCACCGTATATGCTGGCCGTCAATGCCAACCTGCCAGTACAGACCACCGCCGATTTCCTGCAGCTCGCCAAGAGCCAGCCCGGCAAATTGAATTTTGGTTCGCCGGGCAATGGCACGCTGTCGCACCTGACGTTGGAGCTGCTGTCCTCACGAACCGGCATCCGTACCGCCATGGTGTCTTACAAGGGCAGCAACCCCGCACTGATGGCGGCCTTGAGCGGCGAGGTTGACTTCGTGCTCGACACGCCGGCGGCCGTGATGCAGCACGCCACAGCCCAAAAACTTCGCCTCCTCGGCGTCACGTCCGCCACCCGCAGCCAGAGCGCGCCTACCGTGCCATCGCTGCAGGAAGCGGGTGTTCCCGACTTCGATGTCACTGTCTGGTTCGGGCTGCTGGCCCCCGCGAACACGCCACCCGAAGTCATTCGAAAGGTGTATGCCGACGTGCTGCTGGTACTGGGCGACCAGGCCACGCGGCAGCGGCTGGGCAAGGAAGGCCTGGACGTCACGACCTTGCAGCCCGACGCGTTCGCCACCTACCTGCGCCGCGAGGTCGTCAAGTGGGGCGACATCGTGAAGAAGGCCAACATCAAGTTCGATTGAGCGATCAGCATGCAAATCACACTGAGCGGCCGGCCCATCGGCGCCGACGTGCGCGACGTTTCCCTCAATCATTTGAGCGACGCGCAGTTTCACCAGATCCGCGACCTGCTGCACCAGCGCGGCG
>JANYBQ010000150.1 GCA_025360705.1 Betaproteobacteria bacterium
CAGACATACACCAAATGACGAAATAACGCACTGTTATTTCCGCAAACTGTCCCGTATCTCGCGAAGCAACAAAACATCTTCTGGTGCAGGAGGTGCCGCCGTGGGCACCACGGTGGCCGATCTCTTGAGCCGGTTCATCTGCCGGATTATCAGGAAGATGATGAATGCCAGGATTGCGAAATTGACTGCAATGGTGATGAAGTTGCCGTACGCAAACACGGGCACTCCGGCCTTTTTAAGCTCCGCCAATGTCATCGTTGTATTGGTCGGCACCTTGCCCAATATTACAAACATGTTTGAGAAGTCCAGGTTGCCGATCACCGCCCCAACGACGGGCATGATCAGATCCACCACCATGGAGTCGACGATTTTTCCGAACGCAGCGCCGATGATCACGCCCACCGCCAGGTCCATCACGTTGCCCTTGAGGGCAAACTCCTTGAATTCCGACATCATGCTCATCACGCGTGCTCCGTTGTTGTAAGAAGCGGCAAGTATTGCCTGCTAAAACGGCTTGTCAAGTTGCTTGTGGCGCCGAGGCCGCGAGGGGCCGTCAGCTACAATCCAAGACACATCTTGATAGTGATGTTTTCATTGAGGATTCCCATGAGTGACAGCCCAGTTGATACCAGCAAACGGACGTGGCTTATCGCCTCCGGTTGTGCTGGAGCGGTGGGCGGCGTGTTTGCAGCCGTTCCGTTTGTCAGCAGTTTCGAGCCGTCGGAACGGGCCAAGGCCGCCGGCGCTGCCGTAGAAGCCGATCTGTCCACTTTGAAGCCCGGCGAAAAAATGACCGTTGAGTGGCGCGGCAAGCCGGTATGGATAGTGCGTCGCACGCCGGAAGAACTGGCGGCACTCCCTTCCAATGACAGTTCACTGGCCGACCCCAAGTCGTTGCGCAAGCCGGATGAGTTCACGCCACCATACGCCCGCAATGAAGCGCGTTCCATCAAACCCGAGTTTTTGGTGGTGGTGGGTATCTGTACCCATTTGGGATGCTCTCCTTCCGACAAATTCCAGGTCGGTCCGCAGCCATCTTTACCGGATGACTGGAAGGGCGGGTTTCTTTGTCCATGCCATGGTTCGACATTCGACATGGCGGGTCGGGTTTTCAAGAACAAACCGGCTCCGGACAATCTGGAGGTGCCGCCGCATATGTATTTGTCCGATAACCGGCTGTTGATCGGCGAAGATAAAAAAGCCTGAACACATGACGACACGCAGTACCGGAGCACATCGTGGCTGAGATGAAAGAAATTTCCCCCAATGCACCCGCCGCTGAAAGGCTGCTGAACTGGGTTGACAACCGCTTTCCCTTAAGCAAGCTCTACAACGAGCACATGGCGGAGTATTACGCGCCGAAGAACTTCAACTTCTGGTACATCTTCGGTTCACTGGCAATGCTGGTGCTGGTGATCCAGATCGTGACCGGAATTTTCCTGGTGATGCATTACAAGCCGGATGCGGCGCTGGCGTTTGGTTCGGTCGAGTACATCATGCGCGATGTGCCATGGGGCTGGCTGGTGCGTTACATGCATTCGACCGGTGCGTCGGCATTTTTTATCGTCGTGTACCTGCATATGTTTCGCGGTCTTATCTATGGTAGCTACCGCAAGCCGCGGGAACTGATTTGGATTTTTGGCTGTGCGATTTTCCTGTGCCTGATGGCAGAAGCCTTCATGGGTTATTTGCTGCCGTGGGGCCAGATGAGTTACTGGGGCGCCCAGGTAATCGTCAACCTGTTCTCCGCGATTCCATTCATCGGCCCCGATCTGGCATTGCTGATTCGTGGTGACTATGTGGTGGGCGACGCTACGCTGAATCGGTTCTTCAGTTTTCACGTGATTGCGGTGCCGCTGGTGCTGCTGGGGCTAGTCGCAGCCCATATTATTGCGCTGCATGAGGTTGGTTCTAATAACCCGGATGGCATAGAAATCAAGGCCACCAAGGGCCCGGACGGCCATCCGCTGGACGGCATCCCGTTCCACCCTTATTACACGGTGCACGACATTTTTGCCGTTAGCGTATTCCTGATGGTATTCAGTGCGATCATCTTTTTCGCGCCAGAGTTCGGTGGCTATTTTCTGGAGTACAACAACTTTATTCCCGCCGATTCCCTCAAGACGCCTCTGCATATCGCGCCGGTTTGGTACTTCACGCCTTACTACTCGATGTTGCGGGCTATCACCGGTGAAATGATGTATGCGTTGATTGCCTGCGTTGTGGGCGGTGCGTATCTGATGGTGTTCAAGCTAAGGCTTCCTGCCATTTTGAAGCCTGTCGTTGTTGTTCTGGCAATCGGTCTGATTGCCATGATGTTGTCCATCGACGCCAAGTTCTGGGGTGTGATGGTGATGGGCGGCGCGGTGGTCATTCTGTTTTTCATGCCTTGGCTTGACAAAAGCCCGGTTAAATCGATTCGTTATCGACCTAGTTGGCACAAGTACATCTACGGAATTTTCGTGGTCGATTTTGTTGTGCTCGCGTATTTAGGCGTGCAGCCGGTGTCCGACATTGGGGGGCGGGTTTCGCAGGTTGGTACCTTGTTTTATTTCGGGTTCTTCCTCCTTATGCCTTGGTGGAGCGCGCTGGGTGAGCCAAAACCCGTGCCACAGCGCGTGACTTTTGCGGCCCATTGAGATGGAGATAACAAGAATGAAGCGCGCAGGATTGGTTAAAGCCCCTGGTAGATTACGCAAGATGGGCTGGTTTTTGGCTGCCGCGTTAACGTTGACGGTGAGTGCCCACGCCAGCGAGGGCGGGATTCCCTGGGACAAGGCGCCGAACAAAACCAATGACCTGGTGGCCTTGCAAAACGGCGCCAAGCTTTTCGTTAACTACTGTCTCAACTGTCATTCGGCCTCTTACATGCGCTTCAATCGGCTGAAGGATATTGGCCTTTCGGAGCAGCAGATCAAGGACAACCTGCTTTTCACGACCGACAAGGTTGGCGAAACCATGCGGTCCGCAATCGATCCGGGACAGGCCAAGCAGTGGTTCGGCGCCAATCCGCCCGACTTAACCGTGATCTCCCGCTCGCGCGCCGCCAGCGGTCGGGGTAGCGGGGCCGACTATCTATACACCTACATGCGGACTTTTTACCCGGACGCGAGCAAGGCGACCGGTTGGAACAACCTTGCCTTTCCCAATGTCGCCATGCCCCATGTGTTGTGGCAGCTTCAAGGCAACCGCCAGCCGGTGTATGAGGTCGAAGCCGAACACGGCCACGAGGTCAGCGTCTTCAAAGGCTGGGAGCAGCTGACTCCGGGCAACATGACCCCAGTTGAGTATGACCATGCCGTAGGCGACTTGGTAAGTTTCCTGCAATGGATGGGCGAACCGTCCCAGAACACCCGGACCCGGGTTGGGGTGGGCGTTTTGATTTTTCTTTCGATATTGACGGTATTTACCTGGCGCCTGAATGCGGCGTATTGGAAAGACGTCAAGTAATTTCAGGAATAATACGGGCCTTGCCCTCGCGGCGAGGTTTAAGTTTTTCAGAGTGGGTTTGCAATGACGCATCCCACTCTTTTAGTTTCGACCTGGCTCGATTCAAGTCAGCCTGTACTGAAACTAGTTTGTAATTTTTAGGAGCCCCCCACCATGATGGTGCTGTATTCAGGAACAACCTGCCCGTTTTCCCACCGCTGCCGTTTTGTGCTTTTTGAAAAAGGCATGGATTTCGAGATTCGCGACGTCGATCTGTATAACAAGCCGGAAGACATCAATGTCATGAATCCATATGGACAGGTGCCCATTCTGGTCGAGCGCGACTTGATACTGTACGAGTCCAACATCATTAACGAATACATCGACGAGCGTTTCCCGCATCCCCAACTGATGCCGGGTGATCCGGTGGACCGTGCGCGCGTGCGCCTGTTCCTGCTCAACTTCGAGAAAGAGTTGTTTGTGCATGTATCGACGCTGGAGTCGCGTGCCGCCAAAAGCAATGAGAAATTGCTGGAGAAATCGCGTGCCCATATTCGCGACCGGCTGACGCAATTAGCCCCGATTTTCCTGAAGAACAAGTACATGCTGGGCGAAGGTTTTTCGATGCTGGACGTAGCGATCGCGCCTTTATTGTGGCGGCTCGATTATTACGGCATCGACCTGAGCAAGAACGCCGCCCCACTGCTTAAATATGCCGAGCGTATTTTTTCCAGGCCAGCGTATATCGAAGCGTTGACGCCGTCCGAAAAGGTGATGCGCAAGTAAGCTTTTGGCTCAGCCGATGATTGACGCACAAGAGTCCAGCTCGACCCGCCCCTACCTGATTCGGGCGTTGTATGAATGGTGCACCGACAACGGCTTTACGCCGTACGTGGCGGTCAAGGTCGACGACGCGGTGCAGGTGCCCAAGGAGTACGTGAAGGACGGGGAGATCGTGCTGAACATCAGTTTCGATGCCACGAGTTCTCTCAAATTGGGCAATGAATTCATCGAGTTCAATGCGCGTTTCGCTGGGACCGCGCGTGAAATCATGGTGCCGGTGGATCGTGTAATAGCGATCTACGCGCGTGAAAATGGTCAAGGCATGGCCTTTCCTCAACGTACCGTGGGGGCCAAAACTGCCGACGTAAGTCAGGTCAATACGCCGCGGCCCGAGGAGGAAGCGGTCAGAGGCGAGAGCGAGGTCAAGTTGCTGAGGTTGACCAATCCCCAAAGCGACTCTGGCGCCCCTTCACCGGAGCCGCCTCGTCCTGGCTCCAAGGCCAGGCCGACATTGACGCGAGTCAAGTAAGCGGGTACGGAAACTGGCGGTTGTCGGCGGCAGCGATTGAATCGACCGTCCTGTAAAATTGATCAGTGCCGATTTAGCTCAGTTGGTAGAGCAACCGCCTTGTAAGCGGTAGGTCGTCAGTTCGAATCCGACAAGCGGCACCAATACAAACCCACTAATTCAAAAGATTAGTGGGTTTTTTATTTTCGGTTGGAATGCTTGATTTTGCCTGCATCGCAGCATATTAATCACGCCGAGTTGCGTTG
>JANYBQ010000181.1 GCA_025360705.1 Betaproteobacteria bacterium
TTTTCGGAGTCCGCCCAGGCTTGCAGCCATTCCGGATCGACCTGAAATTTGTCCCATTTCTCCTGGCGCTCCGCCATCGAGGCCCACGCCAGCATGTAGACCAACTCCAGATGCGACGGTCCGATGAGGGTGGTCCAGAACCCGACCTGCTGGATGCCCATCCGCTCCCATATCTTGAGCGTCCTGGTCTCAAAACGCTTGAGCAACGCAGGCATCCTTCCGGGGAGGGCTTGGTAAATTCGCAGTTCATAGATCATCTTTATTTCTCCTGGTAAAAATTTTCCGGGCCGCGTCGGACTGATCCTCAACGCTGACCGCAGGTGCGACAGCTGTTCAACGCGCCGTGTATCCGCCGTCGATCACCAACTCGGAACCGGTAACGAAGCTCGATTCGTCCGACGCGAGGTACAACACGCCGTAAGCGACGTCATCGGGCACTCCGAGGCGCCCCACCGGCGCCAGCGCGTCGTACACCCGGCGCCCTTCTTCACGGTCCTCGAAGCGGTCGATAGCGGTTTGCAGCAGCGGCGTATCGACGAAGCCGGGATGGATGGTGTTGACGCGAACCGCCAGCCGCTTCTCCGCGCAGGAAAGCGCGACCGATTTGCTGTACAGCCGCACCCCGCCCTTGGAAGCGTTGTAGGCCGCAATGTCGGGCGCGCCGATCAGGCCCATGATGGACGAGATGTTGATGATTGAGCCATTGACCGGATCGCTTTGCTGCATCGCCACGAGCGAATGCTTGGTACCGAGAAACACGCCATCGAGATTGATCGACATCAGCCGGCGCCAGTCTTCCAACGTGGTATCCGTCGGGAAGGAACGCGCGATATTCGTGCCGGCGCAATTGACCGTGACATCGAGTCGTCCGAAGCGCTGCCGAATGGTGGCCATTGCGCTGATCCAGTCTTGCTCCACCGCAACGTCGAGCTTGATGGAGGTACCAGTGCCCCCCGCGGCTTCTATGTCGCGAAGAACGCGTTCACCGGCAACGGCATCCAGGTCCGCCAGCACCACCGTTGCACCTTCGCGCGCAAGCATCCTTGCGCTTGCGGCCCCGAGTCCGCTGGCAGCACCCGTCACCAAAGCCACTTTTCCCGCTACACGTCCCATAAGGTTCTCCTTCAGGCCGCGCGTTTGCGCGGCATCATTTCGGTGGCGGTGCGCACGATCCCGTCGGTCGAGGGATAGGCCAGCTTCTCGAGCCCCGGCGTGGACGGTTTGGGTACAAAAGGCGAACCGATCCGGCGCACCGGACCATCGAGCGAATTGAAGCGTTTCTCGCCGATGGTGGCCGCGATCTCGGATGCCACAGAGCATGTCAGCGTGGCTTCGTTCACGATCAGCGCACGGCCGGTCTTGTCCACCGACGCAAAGATCGTGTCCCAGTCGATCGGCGACACAGTGCGCGGGTCGATGATCTCGACCGAAATTCCGGCCTGCTCCAGACGTGTTGCGGCCTCCACGGCACGTGACACCATCAGCCCGGTGGCGACGATCGTGAGGTCGCTGCCCTGCCTGACCACGGCCGCGCTGCCAAACGGAATCAGCAGCTCGCCGCCTTCCTGCACCGGACCCTTGGTGGCATACAGCAGCTTGTGCTCCAGAAACACCACCGGATCTTCGCCGCGCAGCGCCGTCTTGAGCAAACCTTTGGCATCCGCAGGCGTGGACGGCATCACCACCCGCAAACCGGGCACATGGGCGAACCACGCCTCGATCGACTGCGAGTGTTGTGCCGCGATGCCCTTGGTCATGCCGCACGGCGTGCGAATGACCAGCGGCACGCGCGCCTGCCCACCTGTCATGTACCTGATTTTCGCGGCCTGGTTGACGATCTCGTCCATACACACCGTCAGGAAGTCCGAGTACATGATTTCGGCTACCGCCGGTCCGCCTGTGAGCGCCGCACCCAGCGCGGTGCCAATGATCGCGGCTTCCGAGATCGGCGCCTCGAACATGCGTCCCGGGAAACGTCCGTCGAATCCCTGATGGATACCGAAGGCACCGCCGCCAGGCAATATGTCTTCGCCAATGATGATCATCGACGGCTGACGCTCCATCTCTTCCATCAGCGCCTCCCGGATCGCATCTCTATAAGTTATTTCGCGCATTTTTTCCTCCGCCTAGGCGTATACGTGTTGGGTCAACTCTTCGTCGGCCGGGTAGGGACTGGCGTCCGCAAACTGGACTGCCTGCGCCACCTCGGCTTCGACCTCGGCCACCAGGGCATCCCGATTACCGAGCAAACCGGCGGCTAGCAGTTCGGCTTCCAGCCGCGCGATCGGGTCGCGCGTACGGCGCAGTTCTTCCACGGTGGCCTTGGTGCGGTAGACCTGCGGGTCGCCCGAAGAGTGACCGTTGAAGCGCTGTGTTTTCAGCTCGATCAGGGTCGGGCCGTCGCCGGCGCGTGCACGTAGCGCTGCCGCCTTCACCGTGCTGTGCACCAGGCGGATGTCGTTACCGTCCAGCCGCACACCTTCCATGTGGTAATTGCCCGCCAGCGCCGCGATGTTGTCGAACACCATGGTGTCGGACCAATGCATGTACTGCGCGTATTCGTTGTTCTCGCACACCAGCAGCAAGGGCAGTTTCCACAACGATGCCATGTTCATCACTTCGTGGAAGGTGCCACGCGTGATTGCACCGTCGCCGAAAAAGACCACCGCCACGCGGCCGTTTTTTGTGACCTTGGCGTTGAGTGCCGCCCCGGCAGCAATCGCATACCCGGCGCCGACGATGCCGTTCGCGCCCAGCATGCCGACGCCCAGATCGGCGATGTGCAGCGAGCCGCCTTTGCCGCGGCAGTAACCGTCCACGCGGCCGAACAGTTCGGCCATCATGCGGTCCATGCGCGCACCCATCGCCAGCGTATGGCCATGGCCACGATGGGTCGAGGCCGCGTAGTCGCCTTTTTCCAACGCGGAACACACACCGACGCAGCAGGATTCCTGGCCTTCGCAGCTATGCAACGCGCCATAAATCTTGCCGATCGAGGACTGGTACGCAGCTGCCTGCTCGAACCCGCGGATGCGCAGCATATCGCGCCAGAACGACACCAGTTGGTCGGACGAAAAGTTTTGTTCACTCATTGGGTTACCTCCATGCGAGCCGGTTGTTCCAGATAGCCTACGATGGCCGCGAGCAGTTGCGCCGCAGCGACGCCGTCGTTCGCGCGGTGATCGAACACCAGTGTGAGCGTCAATTCACTGGCGAACCGGACGCCGCCGCCCGGTGCTTCGCGCGCGACGCGGGCGACACGCCCCACGCCCAGGATGGCAACCTGCGGCGCCGGAATGATCGGAGCGAACGCATCCACACCCCAGCGGCCAAGAGAACTGATGGAGAAAGACGCGCCGGTCATTTTTGCGCCGTCCAGACGACCCGTGCGGGCGGTCTCGGCCATCTCCGCGATCTCTTGCCCCAGCTGTGCCATCGACCTTGTTTCGGCCGCGCTGACCACTGCGGTCACCAGCCCGTCCGGTATCGACATTACAAGTCCGATATCCGCCGTGCGGGATGGCTTGAAGCCTTGTTCGACCAGCCAGCCGTTGAACGCGCCATGTTCGCCCAGCGCCAGCGCGCACGCCCGGGTAATGGCTGCGGTCAATCCAATTTTTTTGGCGCCGACCAGTTCTGTCACATCGGCGTGCGACTGCAGCGGCACATGCGGAATGGTCTGCCAGGAGCGTGCCGTTGCATCGGCAATCGCGCGGCGCATCGGCGAAAACGCTTGCACCTTGTCGGCAGGCGCCGCAGCCGAGGCGGCCGCGTGAGCCCGCACGTCGTCGCGCGTGATCATGCCGTCGTCGCCACTGCCTTTAATGGTGTCCACGTCCACGCCGAGTTCTTCGGCCAGCGCACGGGCGACCGGGGATATGCGGGCGCGTCGCACACGCGCAGCGAGCGCTGGTGCGGCCGCCGTGGCGATAACGCCAGCACGCGGTTCCTCTGCACGCGATGCCGATGCAACCGGTGGCGGCGCGGCCATGGTTGTTTCGCCGGCTTCACCCACCAGCCCGATGGCATCACCCACCGGCACCTCAGTACCCGCCAGCGCCAGTATCGCGATCAGTGTTCCGTCGGCCGGCGACTCGATGTCGAAACTGGCCTTG
>JANYBQ010000202.1 GCA_025360705.1 Betaproteobacteria bacterium
CGCGCTGCGGCGCGCCATTGCCGCGTGGGACGAGGACATCAAGGTGGCGCTGATCGCCTCGGGTGGCTGGACGCATTTTGTAATTGACGAGGAACTGGACCAGCGATTTCTGAGCGGCATGCAGGGTGGCGACGAAGCCGCACTGGCAGCGGTGCCGGAAGATCGGTTTCGCGGTAATACATCGGAGATGAAAAACTGGTACCCGGTCGTGGCTGCCATGCACGACCTGGATCTCAGGTTCCAACTGGTGGATTACGTGCCGTGTTACCGCACCGAGGCTGGTACCGGCAATGCCATGGGTTTTGCTTTTTGGGAGTGATATGACAGACGCAACATCGACTGCAATGCAGCGAATGGATCCGCCGGACGCCGTACAGCGCCTCGGCAGGCTGGACGTATGCGCGGTTTCCGACGCCATAGACAAGCTGGGGCTCAAGGGCGGTGCCAGCGGCCTGGACCAGCGCGCCAGCACGCGCCGCATCGCCGGGCGGGTATTGACCATGCGTCTGGTGGCCAAAGACCAGGCGCCGCCGCAAGCAGGGGTTCCGCGTCACCTGGGCACAACGGCCATCGAGGCCGCGCACCGCGGCGACATCATCGTGGTCGAACAACGCTCGGGGATCGAGGCCGGCAGCTGGGGTGGCATCCTGTCGCTGGCCGCCAAGGTGCGCGGCATTGCCGGGGTGATCTGCGACGGCTTGGTGCGCGATATCGACGAAGCGCGGCACTACGACTTTCCGGTTTACGCGCGAGGTCTGACGGCGCGCACCGCACGCGGGCGCATCGTGGAGGCCGCCAATGACGGGCCGGTGACGATTGGCGATGTCATCGTGAACGCCGGTGACTACGCAATCGCGGATGCCAGCGGAGTGGTGTTCGTGCGCGCCGCGGACATAGAACGTCTGCTCGATGCCGCCGAAGCGATCGTCGCGCGCGAAGCGGCCATGGCCAAGTCCCTGCTGGCCGGCAGTCCGGTCTCGCAAGTGATGGGCGCCGACTATGAACATATGCTCGTGGGAAGTCCACGATGAGCACGGGTTCACCGCTGCGTCCGACGATACGGTCGCAGGTCGAACGCGTGGCGGCCGACCTTGTCGAGGCGGCGCGCACGATCCCGGCTTCCACGCTTCACGAAGCGGCCGGCCGCATCGGTGCGTTGCCGCACGCCATCCAACCGGTTGCGCCGGGATTCAGGCTTTGCGGACCCGCCTGTACCGTCCATGGCCCCGGCGGCGACAACCTGTGGCTGCACCGTGCCATCTACGTGGCCCAACCCGGTGACGTATTGGTGGTGAGCGTCAGCGGCGCCGTGGAGTACGGCTACTGGGGCGACATCATGACCACCGCTGCGCGCCAGCAGCGCCTGGGTGGACTGGTGATCGATGGCTGCGTGCGCGATGGCGCGGAAATCGCCATGGCGGGGTTCCCGGTGTTTGCGCGCGGCCTGGCCATGCGTGGTACCGGCAAGGATTTCGGCGCCACGGGCTGGATCAACCACCCGCTGTTGATGGGCGAGACCACGGTCGCGCCCGGTGACCTGGTGGTCGGTGATGGAGACGGTGTGGTGGTGCTGCCGCTTGAGCTGGCGCGCGCCATCATCGACGCGGCCCATGCGCGTGAAACCAAGGAAGCCGATGTTTTGCGGCGCATCGCGGCCGGCGAACGCACCGTGGACATTTACAACCTGAACTGACGAAAGGGTCACCCATGTCCGGCTTTGCCCAATTTCCCGGCAGCGACGTACGGGCGCGACTGGACCATCCGGTAATCGACGCCGATGCCCATGTGCTCGAATGCGAGTTCGCGATCAACGACTTTCTGGGCCAGGTAGGTGGCGCGCGGATGGTGGAGAAGTCGCGCCAGCGCATGCGTGACTCGCCCTACAAGTTCGACACGCGCACCATCTGGTGGGGCACGCCGTCGGGCAAATACACCGGTGACCGCGCCATGGCGATGTTGCCTCGCCTGTTCAAGGCCCGCATGGGCGAGGCCGGCATCGATTTCGCGCATTGCTACACCACCAACGGCATCCCGGGTCTCTATATTCAGGACGACGAGTTGCGCCAGGCCACCTGCCGCGCCCTTAACACCATGTATGCCGACATGTTTTCCGAGGTGCGGGACAGTGTGTCGCCGGTGGCAGTGATCCCGACCTTCACACCCCAGGAGGCACTGGCCGAACTTGAATACGCGGTGGTCACCCTGGGCCACAAGGCCATCATGATAGGCACCGAGATCCGCCGCCCACATTCGGAGATCGCGCGCGAAGCGCCGCATCTGGCGCTGTTTTCGGAAACCACCCGATCGATTGCGATGGACGCGCCGTTCGACTACGACCCGTTCTGGCGCCGCTGCGTGGAACTCTGCGTGGCGCCCGTGTGCCACACGGCCGCCCGTGGCAGCGGCTACCGCGCCTCCCCTACCAACTACGTGTTCAATCACCTGGGCAGCTTTGCCACGGGCGCGGAGTTCTTCTGCCGCTCGCTGTTTTTCGGCGGCGTAACGCACCGGTTTCCAACGCTCAATTTCGGTTTTCTTGAAGGCGGCGTGGCGTGGGCCATGACGTTGTTGAACGACATCGTGGAGCATTTCGAGAAGCGCAATATCGATGCGCTGCTGGAAAACCTGGACCCGGCGAAACTCGATGTGAACCTGCTGGCGAATCTTTTCGAGCAGTACGGCAACAGCTACCTGACCGCGCAACGCCTGCGGGCGCATCCGCACCACCGTGCGGCCAAGCTCGAGCGGCCGCTGCCGTTCGACGAATTCGCCGACAGCGGAATGAAGGAAGTCCGTGACCTGCGTCGCCTGTTTTGCGACAACTTCTACTTTGGCTGCGAGGCCGACGACCGCATGATGAGTGTGGCGTTCAACCGCCGGCTGTCGCCGGTGGGCGCCAAACTCAAAGCCATGTTCGGCTCCGACATCGGCCACTGGGACGTGATGGAGGCCCGCACCGTGCTCAGCGAGGCCTGGAGCCTGGTGGAAGGCCGGATCCTGAGCCGGGACGATTTTCGCGAGTTGGTGTTCACCAACCCGGCGCACATGCACCTGGGCATGAACCCGAACTACTTTAAAGGCACGGCCATCGAAGCGCAGGCCGCGGCTTTGCTGGCGCGCGGTATACCGGCCGTGGCATGAAAAACAAATCCGGTAGTTTGACCACCATTGAGGTGCGCACGGTGGCCGAGGCCTACCTCGCATTGCTCCAGGCGCGCGGCGTGGACCGGCTGTACGTGAACGCCGGAACCGATACGCCACCGATCATCGAGGCGTATGCCCGCGCCGCGGAGTCGGGCCTGCAATTTCCGCAACCCGTGGTGTGCCCGCACGAGAACCTGGCGGTGGGCATGGCGCATGGCGAGGCCCTGGTGACCGGCCGTGCGCAGGCGGTCATGCTGCATGTGAGCGTGGGCA
>JANYBQ010000206.1 GCA_025360705.1 Betaproteobacteria bacterium
CCACCTCCTCGTCGTAACTCAAGGCCACATGGATCGGCGATGAAAGTTGCGCCTGCGAGAACTTTTTCGCCTGCGCGAGCACCACGCCGATAAAGCCTTTCATGTCGCAGGCACCGCGCCCGTAAAGGCAATCGCCGCGAATGTCGGCTTTGAACGGGTCGGAGCTCCAGGCCTGCCCATCCACTGGAACCACGTCGCTATGGCCGGACAACACAATGCCGCCGGGGCCTTCGCCGAACGTCGCGAACAGGTTGGCCTTGGTGCGGTCGCGGTTGTAGTCCCGGCGAATTTTTGCGCCATGCGCCGACAGATGGGCCTCGGCCCAGTCGATCAGGGCGAGGTTGGAATTGCGGCTGGTGGTATCGAACCCAATCAACTGCCGCAGGCAGTCAATGGTGGTCTCGCGCGGTGTTTCATTTGGCATACGTGCATCGTAGCGGCGATAGTCCAGCCCGTGTGTAACTGGCTTGCATTGCAGACGCTTGTCAGGCTAAGTGGAAACCCTTGACAACCCATCCAGCGCCTCGGTCAGCATGGCGTTGGACTGGTATACCGCCATCACTTTCCACTCGGCGCGCGCCGGATAAAAACGTTCGCGCATCTGCGCACGCAAGGCGCTACCTTCCGAGGACAGCGGGTCGCCATGCTGAAACAACCAGTTCTCGGCCCGGATCGCATCGTGTCCGCCGACCTCGCCGGTGCGCAGCTCCACCAGGCACAGGGTCAGGGCTTTGCCGGGCAGTATGTCCGGCAAGGAATAAAACAGATTGCCCGGTGTTTCCGACTGCGCGTTCTTGCCGTGCGACGCCTTGTCTTCCGAAATCACGCTGACATGCGCGAACCAGTCACGCGTGCGCGCGCCGGCATGGTCATCGTCTATAAAAAGGTCACAAAAACCGAACACACCGCCACCGGTGTGGTAGTCGATGATGGCCACGTGGTTCGCGCGCGCGGCGTGGTGCGCGACCAGTTCGCGAAACAGCCGGTTCGACCAGGCGGCCTCGGTACCGCCGTAGAAGATGCCCCGCGGGTTGACATATTGCCCGCCATGCATCGCCTTGCAGGTGACGTCATGCGTGTCGCGGTTAAGGAATTTGGCGATCGCGGTGTTGTGTTGAGCGAGCGAGGGCTCGGCCCACTCGGCCGGGTCGATATGCCGCGAAATAGCCTCGTAATCCGCATTCTCGGGCCGCGGCCTGCTGTGGTCGATAAAGTTGCGATTCAGATCGACGTTGTTTTCGTTGACGCGCCGGCCCCAGGCAAAACCATGTGGATTGATCGCGTGAATCAGCAACACCGCCGTGTCCCTGGGCCGCGTACGCTCGAACCAGCGCTCCTCCAGCCATGCGGTGTGGCAGCCCGACCCGGCATATCCCTCGATACCGTGGGTACCCGATACCAGGATCAGAAGTTTGCTGGCGTCAACCGGCCCGATCCAGGCCACATCGGTGATGCAGGCCTCTCCTTGCGGACCCTTGGCGGGGTTGGTATGGCTGGCCAGCAATCGTGCGCCGCCCCGTTCTACCGCGGCAAGAAACTTGGCGCGCGCTTCGGAGTAGCTGTCGGAAAAGTAGTTGGCTATACGGTTCATGAGGGCTCCAGGTGGCAGCGGGATCTTAATTCTTGAGCCTCCCGGCGTATGTAAGGTGCTTTACATAGGTTCTAAACTTACGCGTCATGCAAAACCACTTTACCGGCAAGCAAGCGCTGGAACCCGGGCGCGCCGTCGTCCCGCAAGCACGGGTGGTGTCGGCCTGGCTTACCAACTTGCATTTTCGCTGGAGCGAGACGATTCAGGGTGCCAGGACCAGGCGCTTCGCGAAAGATGAAACCCTGTTCCTGGAAGGCAACAGCGCCGACCATGTCTATGTGATTCTGGAAGGCCGCATCCGCCTGACCACCTATGCCTTTGACGGACGCGAAAGGCACCTGATGATCGTCGGCCCGAATGGCCTGGTCGGTGACTGCGGACTGCTCTCAACGCGCAACTATGTGGTGTCCGCCGTAGCGGCCGCCGACGCATGCGTTTGCCCCGTGCCCGCGGCGGCCATGCTTGCCGCGTTGCGCGGCACCCCGCAGCTTTTGAATCAGCACCAGGAGCTGTCGAGCATGCGGTTTCAAATCATGCTGCAGCACCTGGCTTTGCAAGGGGCCAATTCGGCCCGCCGCCGCGTCTGCCACCACCTGCTCGGACTGATGAATAGCTACGGTGCACCGCATGACGATGGCACGGTGATTTCGATTGCGTTCACGCAACAGGAGATGGGCAATATCTGTGGCCTGTCGAGGGTCAGCGTGTCGAATATCTTTACCCGGCTGGAGCGCGAAAAAGTAATCGCGCGCGCGGGTCGGCTGATCGTGATTCGCGATGCGCCACAACTGGTGACCCAGTCCAGGACGTGACGGCTTGGCTACTTGACGGCTTGCGGCAAGGCCGGGTGCCTCACACGATCCTGGCGAGCGCGGCCATGGCCCCGGCGACTTCCTGTTCGGTGTTGTAAAAGTGCGGTGCCACGCGAATCACCGAGCCGCGCGCCGACACGATAAAACCGGCAGCGGCCATCTGCTTTTCCACCTTGGCCGAGTCCTCGACGTAAACCGCGGTATTGGAGCCTTTCAACCGGGGCTCCAGCGGGCTGGCGATGCGCAGTCCGTGTTGCCTGGCCGCCTCAAGCGCGACCGCCGACAGCTGCTCTATATGCGTTTCGACCTTGGCCATGTCCAGGCTGTTGAGCAGCGCCATGCCGGCTTTGGCCGCGGCCGCGTTGATGTAGGGCGGTGTACCGGTGTCAAAGCGCCGTGCGCCGTCGGCATAGTCGAGTTGGCGCACGTCGAACGCAAACGGATTGACGCGCCCGAACCAGCCGGTGTTGGCAGGCGTCAGCGTTTGCGCCAGATCGCGGCGCACATACATGAAGGCAATGCCAGGACAGCCCAGCAAAAACTTCTGCGCGCCGCAGACCAGGACGTCAATGTTGTCGCGCACCACGTCTATGCGCATCGCGCCCACCGACTGGTAGGCATCGACAAAAATCAGCGCATCCTGCGCGTGGGCCAATGCCGCAATGGCACCAATGTCCTGCCTGAAGCCACTGGAATACGCCACATGCGACACCGATACCAGCCGCGTGCGGTCGCTGATGGCCCGCTCATAAGCCTCCAAGTCGATCGCACCCTGCGCGTCGCTGCTCAAAAACTCAACTACGGCGCCCCGGCCTTGCTGTGCCAGCCAGACGTGCCCAAGCGACGGAAAATCGATCTCGCCCATCACAATGCCGTTGCGCTCAGGGCCGAACTCCAGCGCATGGCCAAGCGACGATGCCAGGTCCGATACGCAGGACATGACGGCTATGTCGGCGCTGGCGGCACCTATCAGGCGAGCGAATTCGGCTTTCGCCTGGTCGAGCACCACGCCCCAGCCCACCCAGTCCATACCGGAGTTGCGCCACGAAGCCATGTAGTGCTGAATCGCCTCGGACACCGGGACCGACATCGCGCTTTGGGAACAACTGGAGAGTTGGGCCTTGTGCGTCAATATCGGGAAAAGCGCGCGTTCCGCTGCAAAACTGAATGTCATCGTTAGCTCCAAAATGGATCGGGGTTGTTGCCGCGTGCGGCAATCAACAGCCGGATGCGGGCGGGCTGCCGGCGCTGCGCCGCCGGGCTGTGACGTCGATCTCGACTTTCGCGCCTTCGACGGCCAGCGCACAACAGACGGTGGTGTTGGCCGGTCGCGCCGCGCCGAAACGGCGCTTTATCGCCGCGCTCACGGCAGCGACGTCGCTGCGATCGGGTACCACGACCCGCACCCGCACGACGTCCATCGGCGTTGCACCGGCCTGCGCCAATGCGCGCTCTATGGTGTCGAGCGCCTGCTCCGCCTGGTCGCCGGCTGACTCCGGCAGCGTCATGGTCGCGAAATCCTGCCCAACCGTGCCGGAGACGAATATCCAGTCGCCGTCAACGACCGCGCGCGAGTACCCAGCCATTTCCTCCCATGGCGAACCGCTGGAGATATACCGGCGCGCTGGCGAAGCGCCCAGTTGCGCCTGGATAAGCGCTATTTCGGTTTCGTGCACATGCATCAGGCTGGTCCAGCGTTCGTCGCTCATGCCTGCCGTGCGCCAGGTCTCCAGGGTCACCACGCTGGTACCCGGTGCGTGTTCCAGCATCTCCCCCGCCACTACGCTGGCGCGGATGCGCGGCTTGAGAACAGCCGGACTGGTCCCCACCCGGTAATCGATCAGCCCTCTATCGGCATCCACCAGCACCCGCGCAAAACCGGTAGCGCCGTCGAACAAGGACTCACCGGTAAACAAACCCGGTTCGACTTCCTGGCAATTCCACAGCCCCAGGTTCCACTGCGCCATTCCGGGCCCGGTGGAAAGGTGCGCGACCGCCTTTGCAACAGAGGCGACGCACACCCGCCCGGTCGCATGCACTACGGACGGCGTCAAAAACGGCATCCGCGCGGCGGACGGCTCAGGCAGCTTGTTGGCGTGTCACTGCAGTTCATAGCCGGACTCCTTGATCACCGGAGACCAGTGGGCGGTCGCCGAGGTGATCCATTCATGCAACTGGTCCGGCGTGGCGTATGACACCTCGTTGCCCAGCTTGGCAAGCCGGTCCACCACCTCGGGGTTTTGCAGCACCACGGCCACGGCGCGTGTAAACCGGTCGACGAACTCCTTGGGCATGTCTTTAGGACCGACAAAAGCCAGCCACGGATTCTTGTCGAGGCCCTTTAAGCCAAGCTCCTGAAAGGTGGGGATTTCGGGCGCGACCTTGCTGCGCACCGAGCCCGAGATCGCCAGCACATTGAACTTCCCGGACCGGTGGTATTCGACAAATTCCGTGAGCGAGCCGACGGCCGCCGGAATCTGTCCAGCCAGCAGGTCCTGCACCAGCGGTGCGCCGCCCCGATACGGTACTACCACCGGGTTGCTGACACCCAACGCCTTGCCCACCACCAGGGCCGCGAACTGCGGCACGCTGCCCGATGCCGGCACACCGAAGTTGGCCTTGCCGGGGTTGGCCTTGAGCCAGTTGCCGAATTCCGCCACGGTTTTTACATTCAGCGTCGACGACACCGCCAAGGCGTTGAAATAGGTGGCTACGCCGGCCAGGGGCGTGAAATCCTTGACCGGGTCGTAGCCAGGCGCCTTGAAGGTCAGTGGCACGATGACATGTGAATGGTCGATCGTCAGCATGACGGTCGATCCATTGGCAGGAGACGTCTTTAGCTGCTGGGTGGCGATCATGCCGCCAGCGCCCCCCTTGTTGTCCACCAACACCGGCTGGTTGAGCGTGTCCTTGAGCTTGTCGGCCAATATACGTGCCACCACGTCGGTTGCGCCGCCAGGCGGAAAACCGACCAGTACTTTCACGGGACCGGTGTAATCCGCCGCCAGCGCAGGCAGTGCGGCACTGGCCATGACAGTGCCGAACAACAGGTTCGCGACGAGAGACAGGACCGGGTGACGACAGCAAACCATACGATTTCCCCTTGGTTGAAATTGCTTCGCCGCGAATGCCTGCGTGCAAGGTTTTGAATCTAGCCGCAAAGTTCCACCCTGTATATAAGCCGCTTTACACTCAAATGGAAATCACAAGGGGCTCTCCCAGGCGGACATGGTGCTGTGCACCCGCCAATTTTCCAGCGCTGTAAAGCAATTGACAGCGCCGCCCTGCGTGGCCGGATAAGCTGGTGCAGTGTTGCATCACTGCACCAGCGGCCAACCCAACCCTGACAACCCGGAACACAATCCATGATCCCCGCTTCCAGCACCGGCGCGCCGCGTGCCATCGATGCGCGCGGCATACGCGGCGCGCAAGTGTCGATGTCATGCGACGCACTTGAGCCGACCCTCGCATTTTTTATAGAGCGCCTGGGCTTTCGCCTGGACGCGATTTTTCCGGCCGATGATCCATCGACTGCCATGCTTTCCGGCCACGGTTTGCAAATCCGGCTGGTACGTGGCACAAGCCCCGGCGTCATGGCGATATACCTTTTGTGTGACGACCCGCTGGCCACCGGCGCGGGAACCACCAGGTTGACTGCCCCGAACGGGGTTACGGTCAAGCTGGTGGCGGCTGACCCACCTATGCGCACGCCCGCTACGAAGCAGGCGCTGGTATTGACACGTGCCGCGAGCGATGACCATTGGGGCGTGGGCCGCGCCGGCTTGCGTTACCGCGACCTGATTCCACTGCGCCACGGCGGGGCCTTCATCGCATCGCATATCCGGGTACTGGAAGGCGGGCCGGTGCCTGACTACGTGCACTTTCACAAGATCCGGTTCCAGGCCATTTTCTGCCGCAAGGGCTGGGTGCGCGTGGTGTACGAAGACCAGGGCGAACCGTTCGTCATGCAGGCCGGCGACTGCGTGTTGCAACCGCCGATGATCCGGCATCGCGTGCTGGAAAGTTCCGCTGGAGCGGAGGTAGTGGAGATCGGAGCCCCGGCCGAACACATCACGATGGCCGACCACGGGTTGACTTTGCCCAACCCACGTCTGCAACCCGAGCGCGATTTCGGCGGCCAGCGTTTTGTCCGCCATATCGCCGCCAACGCGACCTGGTCGCCCTGGCGCGTCGAAGGTTTTGAAGCATCGGACACGGGCATTGCGCGGGCCACCGCCGGACTGGCCGGCATACGCGTGGTGCGGCCAACCGGTGCGGCAGGCAACGCACGCCAAAGCCACGACACCGAGTTCTGTTTTTACTTCATGCTGTCGGGCAGCGTGACGCTGCAACTGGCCGACACCGCGCACGCCCTGGCCGTCGATGACAGCATCACGATCCCGGGCGGGATGGCGTATGCGCTGGCCGATTCGAGCCGCGATTTGACGCTGCTGGAAGTCACCTTGCCGGCGGCATTTCAAACCAGGTAGTTCGCTGAAATCAAATCAGCGAGCCGCACGATGATCGCGTCCGGATCAGGGCTCGATGATGACTTTTCCAATCACCTGCCGATCATCCAGCACTTGCATTGCTTCGCGGCCGGCACTCAGGGCAAACCGCCGGGGATGGATGGATGGCACCAATGTTCCGGCTTTCACCAGCGCGAGCAGCGCGTGTACGTCCTCCCGGGACCAGCCGTCCGAACCCATGATGTTCAGCTCGAAGGTCCAGATGAAGCGGATGTCTTCTTTCGGGTCATACCCCGCGGTCGCGCCACACGTCAGCAGACGCCCGTTTCTGCGCAATACGCGCAGCGACTTGGTCCAGCTATCGCCGCCGGTGAAATTCACCACTACATCGATGCCTCCCCCGGGCCGGCCCAGGGCGCTCGCTTTGCCGAATCGCTGGCGGCATTCGGTGACCCAATCGGTGCTCGCGTAGTTGATACCGATGTCCGCGCCTATCTGCAGCAGCCGGGCGATCTTTTCGTCACTGGACGCACAGGCAACCACGATGGCGCCGGCTTGTTTCGCAAGCTGGACACAACAGGTGCCGACACCCCCGGACGCGCCGAGAATCAACACGGTTTCACCGGCCTGGATATTGCCTCGGGTCACCATCATCCGGTAAGCGGTGCCGTACGCCACCGGCAACGCGGCGGCGTCCGCATAACTGATGGCAGCGTCGAGTTTGATCAGCATGTGGGCCGGAACGCGCACATATTCGGCCAGTCCGCCATCGAAGGTTTCTCCGAGCAAGCCGCCCTTCACGCGGTCGATGGGATCGACCAGCACCCTTTCACCACGCGTGAATTCCGTCACCCCGGCACCTACCTCGACCACTTCACCCGCGACGTCGATTCCCAGAATCAGCGGCAACGGGACTTTGATACCGGGCATACCCTTGCGGGTGAATATATCGTGGTAATTCAGCGCGCAGGCCCCTACCTTGAGAACGACATCGTCGGCGCCCATCTCCGGCTCCCGGTAATTCGGCTCATAGACCAGGTTCTCCAACCCGCCATGCTCATGAAGTACAACTGCGCGCATTTTTACCGATCCTCGTCTTGTATGTCGTGGCCTGGGGGCAACCAAAACGGTTGCGTGTAAGAGCCCTTGCGGAAGTCCAGCCTGGAGCTGCTTAGGGGTTCAGCGGCTGTGGGTCAGGTAGACACCGCGACCACTCGCGATCAGGGCGTCATTTTGGTCGTAGATGTTCGCCTCCGCCGTTGCCAGCGTGCGCCCCATCTTGATCACGCGCGCACGTGCCACAAGCGGGCCTGGCATGGCCGCCTTGTGGTAATCGATGCGCAAATCGACGGTTGGCACGCCACGGCCGAGTTGCGCGGCGATGGCGTAATCCGCCGCCAGATCGATCAACGTCGCCAGTATTCCGCCATGGGTGTAGCGGATCTTCGGGTGCGATACGAACTCCTCGCGCCAGGGCAGCGTCAACTCGATCATTTCAGCGGTCAGTTTTGACAGCCGCACGCCCAGCCATTGGTGGAACGGCGAATCCTGGACCTGGGCGTCCAGGCCCGCAAAGTCGAACTTGAGATCGGTGGGGCCGCTGGCTGCCACCGTGGACTGCAAATTTGTCATGAAAATACCTTTCTGGCTTGGGGTGCGGGGTGGCCGCGCATGTCGATGGTTTCACCGCCCGCCTCCGAGGTAGAGCTGGGCCACTTTTGGATCGTCGAGCAGGTCTTGTCCGGAACCTTCGTAGGCATTGCGCCCGAGATCGAGTACGTAGCCACGATGGGAAAGTGCCAGTGCCGGTCGGGCGTTTTGCTCCACCATGAGAATGCTGACACCGGCGCGGTTGATGATGGCCACCTGTTCGAACATGGCCTGCACAAAACGTGGCGCGAGTCCGGCCGTGGGTTCGTCCAGCAGCAGAATTTTTGGATCCGGCATCAGAGCGCGCGCCATTGCCAGCATCTGCCGTTCGCCACCCGAGAGGTTTCCCGCCGGCTGCCCCAACCCGACCCGCAGGCGAGGGAAGAGAGCGTACATGGCGGCCAGTCGTTGACCCAGAGGCAGGCCCGGACGCGGCGTCAGGCCAATCTCCAAATTTTCCAGGATCGACAGGGACTCGAACACATTTTCGCGTTGCGGCACGTAACCCAGGCCGTGGCGCGCGATGGCACTCGGCGGCATCCCTGCGATGTCGTCTCCTTCCAGTGCAATGCGGCCCCGCTTGAGCTTGACCAGACCCGCGATCGCCTTGAGCAAGGTGGATTTTCCGGCACCGTTGGGGCCCACCACGGTCACCATCTCGCCTTGGCGGACTGTCAGGTCGACACCATTCAGGATGTCCACTTCCGGCGTGTAGCCCGCCACGACGCTCTGCACCTGCAGGACCTGGTCGGCCGTGGATGGGTTCATGCCCCAGTCCCTCCCAGATAGGCGTCGATCACGCGCGGGTCGGCACGCACCGCATCGGGCGTGCCATCGGCGATAACCGAACCCTGGGCCATCACGATGACCCGATCGGCGCGGCGCATGACCACGTCCATGTCGTGTTCGACGAACAGGAAGGTAATGCCGCGCTCGCGCCGCAGTGTCTCGATGTGGTTCAGCAGGCGGTGGCCGAGGGTGGGATTGACACCGGCCATCGGCTCGTCGAGCAACACGATCTTCGGTTCCGTCATCAGGATGCGCGCTGCCTCCAGCAGTTTGCGCTGGCCGCCCGAAAGGTTGCCCGCATAGTCATGGGCTTTGTCCTCCAGGCCGAACACCTGCAACAATTCCAGCGCCCTTGCGCGTGCGGTCCGCTCCGCGTCGTGGCCTTCGCGTGCGCGCGCCAGCAGCCCGATGAGGTGTTCGCGCGGTTGCTTTGGATTGGCCAGCAGCATATTGTCCAGAACGTCAAGTCCCGCAAAGACCCGCGTCAGCTGAAACGTCCGCGCCAGGCCGAGTTGTGCAATGGTGTGCGGCTGCAGCCCGTCGATGCGGCGGCCTTGCAGGCGGATCGCACCCTGGTCCGGTTTGGTCAATCCGCTGATAAGGTCGAATAGGGTGGTCTTGCCCGCGCCATTGGGACCGATAAGCGCCGTGATAGAGCCGGCATTCACGGTGAACCGCGCCAGTTCCACCGCCCGCAGCCCACCAAACGTCTTCGATACGCCTTCTACCGAAAGGATCGCATCACTCATTGCCACACCTCCGCGCCGCGCATTGCGGTGCGTACCCCCGAAAGCGGCCATTCCGCATTCATGATCGGGCCACCATCTCGGCGCGGTTTCCTAGAAGTCCCTGGGGACGCAGCATGCTCAGGCCGATAAGAAACAGGCCGACGATGATGAAACGCAAGGCAGCTTGCTGGCCCCCATTGAGTCCCAACTCGATGAAGCGCGTGCCTTCAATCAGCGCCCAGAACAATACGCTTCCGAGTGCCACGCCCCAGTAACTCGCCAAGCCTCCCAATACGAGCGCCGCGTACCCCAGGAAGGTGAATGTCGGGTCGAAAACAGTCGGGTACAGGTAGGTCACGTTGAGCGCCAGGAAAAACCCCGCCATAGCCGCAAGCGCGGCTGCGATACCGAGCGATTGCAGCTTGTACGACAGCACGTTTTTTCCCAGCGAAGCGGCGGCGTCCTCATCCTCGCGAATGGCTTTAAGGACACGGCCCCAAGGCGTTTTTTGCAACGCTGCGAGCCCGGTCAGCAACACGAGAAAAACACACCACACAACGATCAGCAGGGGAAGCTGCGTCCGGTTCTCCAGCTTGAAGTAGGCCAACCGCGCCAACATCCAGCCCACCACCGCGCGCCATTCCTCGTCAAAACCTAGAAGGCCCTGGTTGCCTCCGGAAAACTCGGCATTCTGCAGCGTATAGCGGACGATCTCGGCAAAAGCAATCGTTGCGATCGCAAAGTAGTCCGAACGCAGGCGCAATGATGGCAGGCCGACCAAAACCCCGGCAATCACCGCCAGCAGCACACCCGCGGGAAGTGCTGCCCACAGCGACCAGCCGGGCCCGGTCACAAGCAGGCCGACGGTATAGGCGCCAATTGCCATGAAACCGGCTTGTCCGAAATTCAGGATGCCGGTGAAGCCGGCATTCAGTTGCAACCCAAGCGTGAAGATCCCATAGATGCCGGCCATCACACCGACCCCGATCCAGAAGTCAAGACTCATGATTTACGCCTCGCTTTGCCGAAGATTCCCTGCGGCAGCAGCAGCAGCGTCAGGATCAGGATCGCGAAGCCAACCGCCGGCTTCCATCGAGGGTTGAAGAAAAGTGTTGCCCATTCCTGGGACAAACCGATGATCAAGCCGCCCACCAGCGCGCCGTAGGCATTGCCGATGCCACCCAGAATCGCAGCGGCAAACAGGCTCAACAACAGGGTCAGGCCGAAATTTGGGTTGAAGGTGCCGATGGCGCCCGCATACAGCAGCCCGGCCAGCCCCGCCAGAAAGCCCGACAACAGCCATGTGGCGACAACAATCCGGCGCGTTTCGATTCCCGAAACCTCGGCGAGAGAACGGTTATCGGCGTAGGCGCGCATCTGTTTGCCAAGTGTGGTGTGGCGCAACATCATCCCGACCGCGGCCATTGTGGCAATGCCCACGCCCAGCACCGTTGCCTGCATCAGGCCCAGACGCACCGTGCCGAATTCGACCGAACTCAGAATATCGACGCCCAGCGTACGCGCCTGCCCACCAGCGACGAACTGGATAGAAAAACGGATCACAAGCGCCAGCCCAATGGCGGTTAAAAACAGCTGCAGCGTTCCTGCCCTGGCGCTGCGCATCTTGCGCCAGACCAGAACTTCCGTGGCATAGGCCAACAAAGCGGTGCCGCCGATCGCGGCAGGAACAGCAAGTGACAGTGGCAAACCCAGTGCTGAAAGTCCGATCACGAAATAGGCACCGGCAGTCAACAGGTCCCCATGCGCGAAGTTGACCAGGCGGAGCACGCCAAAGACCAGTGTCAGTCCGATGGCGCCCAGGCCAAGGTAGGAGCCGGCAACCAGGCCGTTGACGGTCGCTTGCCCGGCCGCCGCCAGGCCAAATGCTCCGGCCAGAATGGCGGCGGCGGCGCAGAGCCCGGCGAAAACCATCAGCGGCCGCGACAGGGCAGTGGGGTTCATGCAATCTTCAGAAAAACCGATGCCCCCGGTATCCGCGAGCCGCCACTATTTGGCCGATACCTGCGTCACGATGATTCTCTTGCCCGCCGTGAATTTGAAGACGTCAAAAAGGCCGGTGATGAGATCGCCATTGGCACCAAAACGCATCTGTCCGGAAGCGCCGATGTAGTCGATCTTCTGACCCGCCTTGGCCGCCTTGGCAGCCTCCGCCAAATTCACGAATGTAAATTTCGGCGCACCTTCGGTCACGATCGAGCGAACCTTGTCACGGATAGCGCCAGGTTCCGTCGAACCCGCGGCAACTGACGCCAGGAAACACATGATGGCGCTATCGAACGCATTGGTTGAAAACGCCGCGTTCTCGACGCCCCCCTCGTCTTTCCAAAGCTTCGTGAAGGCCTTGAAAGCCTCGGAATCTTTGGGGGATCCAGCCACGACTCCGCGCGCACCTTCCAGCGACGCGGCGGGTATATTGGCTGGAACCGTTGCCATCGACATGGCATCGGGCAAAAACAGCTTCCTGGCGTCGAATTTTCCGGTACGCACCAAGGCGGCACCCAGTTTGGCGTAAGTCTCGGGGTAATCCACGATCAGATAGACATCGGGCGCGCCCGCCACCAGACGGCCCGCTTCAGAATCGAAACTCGCCTGCTGCGGATCGAAACCGATCGGCGCATGGACCTTGCCACCGGCTGCTTCCCAGGCCTTGGTCACACTTTTGGCCAGACCCTCGCCGTAGGGTTCGTTGCGGTAGGCGATCGCCAGCGTCTTGCCGGAAGGCGAACCCATGCCATCGATCATCGCCGCCATCAGGGCGTTGGTCTGCAGTGCGTCGGCCGGCACCACGCGGAAAATCGTGCCATCGTCTTTGACCGTACGCAAACGCTCGCTGGATGCCGTTGGCCAGAGCGTCATTTTCTTTTGCATCGTCAGGCCGTTCAGGATCGCAATCGACTCGCCCGTGGTGGCCGGGCCCAGGATGCAGGAGGCCCCCTTGTCGACGACCGTGCGCGCGGCCGACAACGCGGACTGCGGGTCGCCCTGCGGGTCCGCGACGGTAATCTTGATTGCCATGCCCAGACCCGCGGTCTGGGCTGCCTTGTTGGCCAAGGTGACAGCCAGTTTCGTGGCCTTGTCGAAAGCCGGACCCGAGTCCGCAAGCGGCCCGGTCAGCTCTGGCAGTGAGCCGATAGTGAGATCCGCCGCAACAGCGGAGGTACTGCTTGCCGAAACCAGCAAAGCCAGCATCGAGGCGGTAAACGGAACCATGAATCTGCGGTTTTTCATTTAAATCCTTTTACAGTTATTGATCGATCAGTAATATTATCGTAGAGTCAATCTACGCGTCAACCGGGAGTCCGTTTTATGAGGTTGCGTATGACAAACCAGTCCAGTCGCGAGCGTATCATCGCGCCACAATAATTTCGGGACACAGCATCACCTTGACGTCCAATGCAGTTGCAGCCGTAGCCACCGACAGCTACCACGAGGGTCTGGGAATCGTGATGACACGTTCGGGGCGCGACCGGGTCGTCGGCGAAATGACGATTGGCCCGGACCACCTTGACCACCACGGTGTGGTCCGAAGCGCGGCGTTGCTGGTGTTTGCCGATGAACTGGCTGGACACGGCGCTTGCATGGCGGCACCCAGAGACCGCGTGATCCTCACACTTGAGACCAAGGCAAATTACTTCCGGCGCTGCCGATCCACGGTTCTCGGCGGGCAGGCGACACCACTGCACATTGGCCCATCCACGATGGTTTGGCAGACCTCGCTGTACGAGGCTGGGGGCGACCAGATTGCAATGATCAGCCACACCTTGTTGGTGTTGGCGCCGGAAAACGCCGCCGCCGAGGAAGCCGCGACATCAGCCACGGAAAAATCGAGTGCCTCACTGCGGCTGGCCGGCGAAGCAAAGCACACCCCCGTGGGAAGAACCCGCCAATCCAGTGAAGCCGCCATTGCCAAACGCCGTGAACATATCGCCGAAGCGGCCTGCAAGGTGATTTCCCGCCAGGGCTTCGCGGGCTCCACCATCCGCGAGATCGCCAACGAAGCGGGGCTGCACGTTCCAACCCTATATCAGTATGTGAGCAGCAAGGATGAAGTGCTTGAACTGGTTTTCAACTGGCTGGTGGACCAGGTTCGCATGGACATCGACGCGGCCACCCAGGGCTGTAGCAGCGCGCGCGACAAGCTGGTTGCGGCCACGTCAACCCTGATTCGGCGCGGCAATCTGAACCGCTCGCAGATTGGCATGCTGAACCGCGAACTCAAGTCGCTGTCTCCGAAGGCAAGACTACGCGTGCTTAGCGAATTCCAGACCCTGATGAAAAAAATCGCTACGCTGGTCGAAGAAGGCGTGGCACTGGGTGAGTTTCGCGCCGTCGAGCCACTGATCGTGGCCAACTTCATCGATGCGGTGGTGGACGTATGGGCGCTGCGCCAATATTCGGTGGGCCGCTTCGGCGTGAAGGAATTCGAGAACGAAGTCGTGCGTTTCCTGGAAGCTGCATTGTTGCGTCAGCAGTGAATTGGCCGCGGCGCAAGCGCGCCGGTCAGAGGCCGAGATCCACATCGCCCACCGGTTCCAGGTAGGCGTCTCGACTTGTCGCTATTTCCAGCCCATATTCCGCGGCTGCGTTAACCAGCGCCTCGAACACAAACTCGGCGTAGCCGCGCGCTACCAGCAGTTCAAAAACCGGCGCATCGCTGGTGCGCGCCAAAGTCATGCTGACCGGGCCGAAGCGCGTGTTGGTGGCGCTGCCGGTGGGGAACTGCGCGCAGTCCAGATCCAGGCTGCAGTGTTTGGCCAGCGCGGACACGGCGGCGCTACCGCCCAGCAGCAAAGCGGTGCGGGCATGGCCCAAGTCCACCACCGTGGCCACACCGGCCAATTCCGAGCGCAGCAGCGCAGCGTCTGGCAAAGCGACCTCGTCACCAACGATCTGCCAGATGCCAGGGCCGACCGCGCGAACGCTTTTGCGCGCACCGCCGCTGAACCGGTTGGGTTCGGGTAATACCAGTTCCAGCGTGTCAGCCAAACGCACAGCCGCTTCATCCATGGTCGCGGCGAAGGCCGCAACCTGGAGGATGGCTAACGGTCGCCGCTCCGACAGAGTCACCCGCCCCGGTGCAGGCGAAGGCACAACCCTGCGGTAGGCTGGTTGCAACAACACATGTGCGGCCAGCGCGGAACGGCGTTCGATCACGGTCAGGCTTTCAGTCTGGTGTTGTCCGGGTCGACGAACAGCGGCGGCACCACGCGCACGCGTACAAATTCACCAGAAATCGGCGACGCAGCGACCAGTTCCTCGCCCTGCCGGTTGGCGCCATTTTGAAGAAACGCCAATGCAACCGGATGCCCGAGAAATACGCTGGGCGTTGCCGAGCTCACAAAGCCCTGCTTGCGCACCACACCCCCGGCGCGCGCCTCCGGCTCACTCGCCACCAACTGGCTACCGGCGCGAATCGGGGTCTTGCGGTCCACCGGCACCAGCCCCACCAATACCGGCCGCTGGGGGTCGCGCAGTCCGCTGCGCTGGGCCAATGCGGCCCCCACAAAGCCGCCGCCTTTTCTGACCAGTCTGCCCAGGCCCAGATCCGCCGCCGTCATCCGGCCATCGAGTTCGCCCCCCGCGACGTGCCCCTTTTCAATCCGCAGCACACCCATCGCCTCGGTGCCGTAGGGCGTGATGTTGAATGGCGCTCCGCTTTCCAGAATGCGTGTCCACAAGGCTTCACCGCAGTCGGCGCCGATGGCGATTTCATAAGCCCGTTCGCCGGAAAAACTCATGCGGTAAACAATTAGCGCTACGCCGTCGATGGCGGTCTGCAGGATGCCGAGGTGCGGCAGCGCAGCGTCGGACACATCGCGTCCTGGCAGCAAGGCGGCCAGCACCGCGCGCGACTGCGGCCCGGCCAGTGCGAACTGCGCGAACTGCTCAGTGACCGATACCGCATGGCACCGGAGTTCGGGCCAGGCAACCTGCAGTAGCCACTCGAAATGGCTTTGCACCTTGCCGGCGTTGACGGTGGTAGTCGAAATCAAGAAGTGTTCGCCGGACAAACGCGCCACCGTACCGTCGTCCATCACGATGCCGTCTTCGCGCAGCATCAACCCATAACGCAAGCGACCCACTGCAAGGTTGGTGAAATTGTTGCAGTAGACGCGCTGCAGGAATTCAATCGCATCGGGCCCCTGCAGATCGATCTTGCCCAGCGTGCCGACATCGACCAGGCCGACCGCATGGCGCACGGCCAAGCTCTCGCGCCGCCACGCGGCGTCGAACGATTCACCGGGCAACCGGTAAACCTTGGGCCGTAACCAGTGGCCTGCCGGGGCCAGCGTCGCTCCGCGCTGCGTGTGCCAGGTATGTACTGGCGTGCGCCGCACCGGGGTCTGGTGTTTGCCAATTTCTGCACCTGCGAACAGCCCCAGTGCCACTGGCGTGTAGGGCGGCCGGAACGTGGTGGTGCCGACCGCCGGAATCGATTCACCGCGCAATGCCGCCATGATGGCGAGGCCGTTCACGTTGGACGTCTTGCCCTGGTCGGTCCCCATGCCCAAGGTGGTGTAGCGCTTGAGGTGTTCTACCGAGCGGAAGTTTTCGCGGTGCGCAAGCTCGATGTCGGCGGCGGTGACATCATCCTGAATATC
>JANYBQ010000209.1 GCA_025360705.1 Betaproteobacteria bacterium
GCTTCAAGATATTTGTCAACGTGCAGGACGAAGTCGAAAACCAGGGCAACAAGTTCCATGCGGGCGATTATCCCTGCCGCGCAGGAGCGCATTGCCCGATTTAAAATCGGTTGGTGAACGCCCTCGTCACCCCCAACTCGCGCCGCGTTATCCGCGAATTGCCCGATGAATTGATCAGCCAGATCGCCGCCGGTGAGGTGGTGGAGCGCCCGGCTTCGGTGGTGCGTGAACTGGTGGACAACGCGCTCGACGCGGGGGCCAGCCAGATCACCGTGCGGCTGTTGGCCGGCGGCGTGCGGCTGATATCGGTTGAAGACAACGGTTGCGGCATCCTGCGCGAGGAGTTGCCGATGGCGCTAAAACGCCACGCCACCAGCAAGATCGGCAGTCTGCTCGATCTGGAGTCGGTCACCACCTTTGGCTTTCGAGGCGAGGCGCTGGCGGCCATCAATGCGATTGCCGACTGCGTGGTGTCCTCGCGCGCGACCGATGCGCCAGGGGCTTTTGCACTGGACGGGCGCACCGGCGAGCTGCGCCCGGTTGCGCGCGGCATCGGCACCACGGTCGAGGTCAAGGAGCTTTTTTTCAGCACGCCGGCGCGGCGCAAATTCCTGAAGACCGACGCGACCGAACTGGCGCATTGCCTGGAGGCCGTACGGCGGCCCGCACTGGCGCGTCACGACGTGGGTTTCGCGGTCTGGCATGAAGGCCGGCTGGTGGCGCAGTGGCGCCAGCGTGCGGGGCCGGACGCGGAGCAACGCCTGGTCGATGTATTGGGAGCCGACTTTGTGGAGCGCTCGCTGGCGCTGGATCACCGCATCGGCCAGACCCGGGGCCACGAAGCCCGCGGCGACGGACAACACCCGGTGCGGGTCTATGGCCGGGTCGGGATTCCGGATGCCGCGCGCGCACGGGCCGATCAGCAATTCTGTTACGTCAACGGCCGTTTCGTGCGCGACAAGGTGCTGTCGCACGCGGTACGCAGCGCCTTTGAGGACGTGCTGCATGGTCAGCGGCAACCGGTCTATGTGCTGTATCTGGAGCTGGACCCGGCCCGTGTGGACGTCAACGTCCACCCGACCAAGATCGAGGTGCGTTTTCGGGACAGCCGCGAAATCCACCAGGCGGTGCGGCACGCGGTGGAAGATACGTTGGCCACGCCGAGAGCGCCGGGTGCCGCGCAGACGGCGCCCGAGATGGCAGCAGGACGGGAGGGCCCGCCGCCGGGCCAGGCTTTCATGGCGGCGCGGTGGGCGCAGCCGGCCATGAATTTCGGCTCCGCGGCTGGGCACCGGGTATCCGACTTCGAGGCGCTTTGGCCGGTTCAGCGCGAGCCGGGCGTGACCGGCCAGGGGCTGGACATTGCAGGGCAGCCCGATAGCGCGGCCCGGACGCCTGAAACGTCGCCGGCCGGCGACGCGGCAGCGTTGCGCCAGGGCTTGAACGATATCTGGCCGCTGGGCCGCGCGCTGGCGCAATTGCAGGGCATCTATATTCTGGCCGAAAACGCCGACGGCCTGATCATCGTGGACATGCATGCGGCGCACGAACGCATCGTCTACGAACGGCTCAAGGCACAGTTTGAGGCGGGGGCAGGCTCGGCAGTCGAGTCCGCGCGCATATTGCCAAGTCAGCCCCTGTTGTTGCCGCTGGCCTTCGCGGCCACGGCGCTGGAAGTGGCGACGGTAGAAACCCATGCGGCAACCCTTGCCACTCTGGGGCTGGAGATCACACCTCTGTCGGCCAGCACTCTGGCCGTGCGCGCCGTTCCCACCACACTGGCGCACGGCGACGCGACCGAACTGGCACGCAGCGTGCTGGCCGAGCTGGCGCAGCACGACGCCAGCAGCGTGATCCAGCGTGCGCAATACGAACTGCTGTCCAGCATGGCCTGCCACGGCGCCGTGCGCGCCAATCGCAAGCTCACAGTGGAAGAAATGAACGCGCTGCTGCGCCAGATGGAGGCTACCGACCGCTCCGACCAGTGCAACCACGGGCGGCCGACCTGGCGGAAAGTGACCATCAAGGAACTCGATTCGCTATTCATGCGTGGGCGCTGAACGCCGGGGGCGTTAAGCCGGATGCAGCGCTGGAAGTCTCTGATCGTGTTCGTGGGCGTGCTGCCACGGATGGCCGCTACCGCCGGTGCTTCTGCTACGCTCAGGCTCAATGTCTTCCCCGCTTGCGCCGGCCATCCATTTCCCGCCAGATTCCAGCCGCGCCACGTTAGCCGGCAGCGTGGTGGCGATACGGTCCGCCGCGCCGCGCTGCATGGCGCTGGCCGGCCCCACGGCAGCCGGCAAGACCGCCGCGGCGATGGCCATCGCGCAGCAGCAGCCGGTCGAGATCATCAGCGTGGACTCCGCGCTGGTGTATCGCGGTATGGACATTGGCACGGCCAAGCCAAGCGCAGCCGAGCGCGCGGCCGTGCCGCACCATCTGATCGACATCCGCGACCCCTTGCAAGCCTATAGCGCCGCCCGGTTCGTGCAGGATGCGCGGCGCCTGGTGGGCGAAATCAATGCCCGTGGCAACCTGGCCTTGCTGGTGGGTGGCACGATGATGTATTTCAACGCGCTGCTGCAGGGCCTGAACGACATGCCCGCGGCCGATGCCGCGGTACGTGCCGCGCTGGAGCGCGAGGCGGCAACCGTCGGCTGGCCCGCGATGCACGCGCAGCTGGCGCAACTGGACCGCGCCACGGCGGCGCGCCTGCATCCGCACGACAGCCAGCGGATCCAGCGTGCGCTGGAGGTGGTCCGGGTGTCGGGGCGCACGCTCAGCAGCCTGCATATCGCGGACAAAACCGCCACCGGTGACACGGCTTTTGTATCCATGCCCCTGGTGTCGCTGGAGCCGGCGGACCGCGCCTGGTTGCATGACCGTATCGCGCAGCGTTTCGACGCCATGCTGGCGAGCGGATTCCTCGATGAGGTGACAGCCCTGCGCCAACGCGGCGACCTGAACCCGGACCTGCCCGCCATGCGCTGCGTGGGTTACCGGCAAGCCTGGGAAGCGCTGGACGGCCGCTGGCCGATGACCGAGCTGCGCGACAAGGGCATCTTCGCCACGCGCCAGCTCGCCAAGCGGCAACTGACCTGGCTGCGTGCAATGCCGCGGCGCCATGTAGTGGCGTGCGACGGGCCGCAGGTTCTGGAGCGGCTGCTGACGCTGACGCAGGCACTGACGCAGGCACACAGTGGCCCGGCCGCACCCGCTGGGGCAACCGGTGCGTAGCAGCGTAAGCGCAGAGGGCACTCCATGAGCCTGATCGTCGACAGTCTGACCAAGACATATGGCGAAGTCGCCGTGTTCCGCAACGTGTCGCTGGAGGTGGCCAGCGGCGAGTTCGTCGCCATCATCGGCGAGTCGGGCGTGGGCAAGTCCACGCTGCTCAACTGCATGGCGGGGCTGGACGACTGGAACCAGGGCCGGGTAAGCCTGGACGGCGTGGACATCGGCGCCCTGGGGGACGAACAACGCGCCTTGCTGCGGCGCCGCAAGATCGGATTTGTGTTCCAGGCCTTCCATGTATTGCCGCATCTGGACGTGGCACAAAACGTCGGTTTGCCGCTGATGTTGCTGCAACACCGGGACAAACACGCCGACGACCAACGGGTCCTGGAAATGCTCGATGCCGTAGGGCTGCAAGGCCTGGGGCAACGTCTGCCGCAGCAACTCAGTGGCGGGCAGTTGCAGCGGGTGGCGATTGCACGCGCCCTGGTGCACCGGCCGCAACTGTTGCTGGCCGATGAGCCGACCGGCAACCTGGATCCGGACACCGCGCTCAGAGTAATGGACGCCCTGATCGGCCAGAGCCGTGCACACGGCGCGTCGCTGGTGCTGGTTACGCATTCGCAGGCGGCCGCGACCCGCGCCGACCGCGTATTGCGCCTTAGCGCGCACGGCATCTCGACCTGAAAAACCCCGGACCGCATGCCGCGCGAGTAGCCGCTACCAGCGGCTACCTATACTACGGACTAGCTCCAAAAAACCAGCCTGATGACCTCGCCGATCCGCTCCCAATTTGAAGATTTCATGCGCCATGTGTACGAACACGGCGCGCGCAAGACAGACCGCACCGGTACCGGCACGCGCAGCGTATTCGGCTACCAGATGCGCTTCGACCTGAACGAAGGTTTTCCACTGGTCACGACCAAGAAAGTGCATCTGCGCTCCATCATCCAGGAGCTGTTGTGGTTCCTGAGCGGTTCGTCCAGCAACCATTGGCTCAAGGAACGCGGCGTCAGCATCTGGAACGAATGGGCCGGCCCGGACGGCGACCTGGGGCCGGTATATGGCGTGCAGTGGCGCAGCTGGCCGACACCCGATGGCGGGCATATCGACCAGATCGCCGAAGCGATCAAAACGCTCAAGGCCAACCCGGACTCGCGCCGCATCATCGTGAGTGCCTGGAACGTGGCCGACCTGGACAAGATGGCGCTCATGCCCTGCCACGCCTTGTTCCAGTTCTACGTTGCGCCTTCCAACGCACCGGGAGAACCGGGACGCCTGAGTTGTCAGCTTTACCAGCGCAGCGCCGACACCTTTCTGGGTGTGCCTTTCAACATCGCCAGTTACGCGCTTTTGACCCATATGGTGGCCCAGCAATGCGATCTGGCGCTGGGCGATTTCATCTGGACCGGCGGTGACTGCCACATCTACGACAACCACCACCAGCAGGTGGAGTTGCAGCTGAGCCGCGCGCCCTATCCCTACCCAACGCTGGTTATCAAACGCAAGCCGGCGTCGATTTTCGACTACGCATTTGAAGACTTCGAAATGCGCGACTACCAGTGCCATCCCGCCATTTCCGCGCCGGTGGCGGTGTGAGGCGGGTCAGTCTCCTGCATTTTGTATTGATCTTTCCGCCATTGATGACAAAGCAAAGCCCGTTTACGCCGAGCCCGTCGAATAGCTTGGGCTTGGCACCATCGTTCATTCAGGAAACTGGATATCAGGACCGGCGGGAGTTACTCGCTTGCGCCAATGCTTCACGGGATCAGGCCAGCGGGGCACTCGTCTCCACGGCTGTCCTCCGTCGGTGGCCTAAGGCCACCTGCTCCCCCTTGATGCCGCTGCGCCGAGCGCCCCACCGACCTAATCTGCAAGCTTGGCGGGCATTCGACCGAAGCACACCAACCACGCTGGCTGCCGAGGATGCTGGGGTGGGTGGCGCAGCGGCATCAAGGAAGGAGAATGTGGCCATAGGCCACGACGGAGGGACAGCCGCGGAGCTACCCACCCCGGCGTCCGCGGCTCGCGAGGACATGCAGCACCCGAATCCCGGTTTTCAAACGCGATCGGCGTCAGGCAGGCAGTGCCCGACCGGCTCCGTGAATTTCGAAACTCTCGATAGCCCGCAGCTGCCACGATGCGCGTGAACCTTATTTATGCCCGCGCGCGCAACGGCGTGATCGGGCGCGACAACACGTTGCCCTGGCATCTGCCCGAAGACATGGCGCACTTCAAACGCACCACCGCCGGCGGCCCGGTGATCATGGGCCGCAAGACATGGGCATCGTTGCCCGCCAAATTCCGCCCACTGCCCGGCCGTACCAACCTGGTGGTGACACGTCAGGCCGAGTGGCACGCCAGCGGCGCCCTGCCCGCCTCGGGTATGGAGCAGGCCTTGCAGCTATGCTCTGCCTTGACACCAGCGCCGGCCGATGTGTGGGTCATCGGCGGCGCACAGCTATATGCTTCGGCGCTGCCCCTGGCGCAACGCGCCGTGGTGACCGAGCTGGAGCAGGATTTCGACGGCGACACCTTTGCGCCCAGGCTCGATGCGCAGTGGCATGAAACGGCACGCGACGAACAGGTCTCCAGCAAGGGGTTGCGGTTTGCGTTCGTCACCTACAGCAAGCAGGAAAATTTACAAGGAACTATCGATGTCCGATGACGGCTTTCACGTACACGGCCCGCATGACCACGAGCTGGAGCACGCCGCGCAAGGCGGCCATAACAGCCATGAAGAGGGGGGCCGCATGATCGGCCAGATAGCGGTGATCACGGCCATCATCGCCACGATCGGCGCTATTTTTTCCTACATGGGCGGCGCCACACAGGCCGATGCCGGTCTATACAAGAACAACGCGGCGATCAAGAAAACGGAAGCCGCCAACCAGTGGAATTACTTTCAGGCCAAGAGCACCAAGCAAGCGCTTGCGGAACTGGCCCGCGACCTGGCGCCTGAAGACAAAAAGAAGATCTACCAAGCCAAAATAGAACGCTACGACACCGAGAAAAACGACATCAAGACGGCGGCCGACAAACTCGAAGCCGACTCCCAACGGTGGGACAAACAAAGCGACGAACAGATACACCAGCATCACCGCTGGGCGCAGGCCACCACGGTGCTTCAGATCGCGATTGCGCTTGCGGCCATCGCGTTATTGACACGCAAGAAGTGGTTTGAGTACGGCATGTTCGGGCTGGCCGGAGTCGGGCTGGTGGTGGGCGTGCTTGCGGCGCTGCATTATTAGCAGCCGGCCTGGGCGCGGCGTGCCGGCCGCCAGGTAGAGCCGCTGTCAGTCGACCGGAAATTTCCGCGTCAGGAAGCCAGCCGGCAGTGCCGACGGCACGCGCATCCCTCAACCGCCGGTAAACACCGCGTCGCGACGTTGCCGGAAGGCGGCCACCGCCTCCCTGTGGTCGCTGGTCAGGTTGGACAACACCTCGTAGGCAATCCCGGCGTCGAAATGACTGTGCACCAGTTGCCTGAGCGGCAAATTGGCTGTGATCTTGGTCCAGCTGATGGCTTTGGTGGCACCGCGCGCAAGCCGGTCGGCCAATCCATAACTGGCGTCGTCGAGCTGGTCCGGCGCAACCACTTCGCTTAACAGGCCGATGCGCTCGGCCTCCACCGCGCTCAGCGTGTCGCCCGTCAACAGGTATCTTTTGGCACGCGCATAACCGATCAATTGCGGCCACAACAAGGCGCCGCCGTCGCCGGCGACCAGCCCGACCTTCACATGCGGATCGGCGATTTTGACGCCGGAATGCGCAACCACGATGTCGCAACAAACCGCCAACGTCGCGCCCAGCCCCATGGCGTGGCCGTTCAGGCGGCACACCAGCGGTTTGGGCAGGTCCAGCTGCGAATAGAGGATCGCTTTGGCTTCATCCGCCACCCGCTCGAATTCGGACGGTCGGTCCACCGACGACTGCATCCAGTCCAGGTCGCCACCGGCGCAGAAGGCCTTGCCGTTGCCGGTCAATACGACCACGTCGGACTCGGGGTCCGCCGCCGCGTCGGTGAACACCTGGGCCAGTTCGAAGTGCAGGCGCCCGTCGATGGCATTCATCTGCGCAGGACGGTTGAGCTTGATCACGAGCACACGCGCACGCCGCTCGAAAACAATAGATTGGTACTCGTCCCACTTCATGCGGATACTCCCGGGTCCGGGGGCGAAGGCCGCGCGTTCGCCAAGGCGGCATCGGCCCGTGCAAACGCATCCAGATGGGCATCGCGGTCGCCCAGCAAGTGGTTGATGACCATGATGCGCTTGAAATAATGCCCAACCGCGAGTTCGTCGGTGGTACCGATGCCGCCATGCATCTGCACCGCTTCATGCGAGATCTGCCGGCCGGCGGCGACGGCATGCGCCAGCGCACCCATGATGGCGCGTTGGCGCATCGGCTCTGCCTGACCGGCTACGCGCTGCGCGGCTCCGATGACGGCGGCGACCTCCTGCTCCAGCATGAAAAGTTCGACC
>JANYBQ010000230.1 GCA_025360705.1 Betaproteobacteria bacterium
CCACGCCTTGCGAGTGCTTGAGATAGGCCTCGATGTCGGGCCAGGTAGACCGGTGCAGGATCATGATTTGGAACTTGTTGCCAGCCGGCGCTCGAGCTTGCGGACCAGAAAAGACACCACCAGTATCAGGATCAGATACTCGGCCACCAGCAAGGTATATATCTCCAGTGGACGGTATTCGTTGACGTTGAGCTCGTTGGCTTTGCGCGTCAACTCAGGCAAGCCGATCACCGATATCAGCGAAGACATTTTAAGGACGTAGACAAACTGGTTGCCCAGCGCCGGCAGGATCACCTTGATGGCCTGCGGCACTACCACCAGCCGCATCTGGTGCGCCCACGACAAGCCGAGCGAGCGCGCCGCTTCAATCTGGCCTTGGGGCACGGACTGTATGCCGGCCCGGAAAACCTCGGCTTCGAACGCGCTGTCGCTAATGGCCAACGACAACACGCCGGTTGCGAACACCGACAACTGCAGGCCGATGATCACCGGCAGGCCATAGAAAACCCACAGCAGCAACACCAGCAGCGGAATGGCCCGGAACGATTCAACATACAGCCGATTGAAATAATTCAGCGGTTTTTTGCGCGACAGGCCAGCCATGGCTACCAGCGATCCCAATATTACCGACAGCACAATGGCGCAGAGCGAAACCGAGATGGTTGCCCAGGCGCCATCCATTAAAAACCGGATATTCGACGATCCCTTGTCGCGCCAGGGATTGAAGATGTACCAGCCCCAGGTGTAGCTGGACTTTTCGGCACCGCACCCGGCCAGCAGGCCGAGCGCAAGCAGCAAACAGAGGCGGCCTATTTTTTGGCCGACAGCCATTTGGCCTCAAGACCAGCGAAATAACCCTCGGCTTCCTTGAGCGAAATCCAGTTGTTTACAAAGGTCAGCCATACCTCGTCGCCCTGTGGCATCGGATAGGCGAAGGGACGTTTGTTGCGCATTTCGGCACTGGTGCCAACCTGCTGCAGGTCGGGGTAGGTCTTCATGAGCGTGGCCGCTTCGACGTTGCTGGTGATGGTGACCTGGGCACGTCCGGCCAGCACTTCCTGGTAGCCGGTAGCCGGCTTTTCAACCGCCCGGACCTTGGCCTTGGGAAAAATCGCGCGGGCCTGCTGCTCGAACACGGTCCCCATCAACACCGCAACGGTTACGTTGGGGTTGTTGATACTGTCCCAGGTCATTTTTGCGCCACTTTTTTTGTTGACCAATGGCACCGTGCCGGCAAACAGATAAGGGCTGGAAAAAGCCACCGTCTTGGCGCGCGCCACGCTGATCGAGGCGCCGGAAAAAATATCGAAACGGTCGGACACGATGCCGTTGACCAGCGTAGTCCACTCGGCGGGGACAAATTCGATCTTGACGCCCATGTCGGCAGCCAGCTGGTTCATGGCTTCGATGTCGAAGCCCGTCAGGGTATTGGTAGCCGTGTCCTTCATCGACATCGGGTTGAAGTCGCCGGTTGTGCCGACCCGCAGCGTGCCGCGCTCCAGAATCTGCGCAAGTCTGGACTTCGTCTGGGCCATCGATTGGAGCGGCGCAAACATCAACGCGGCGGCAACTACACCCGCAATCAGCGTAAGTAACTTTTTCATGTTTGTATCCCGATTCCTGGTGGAAATAAATAAGCTGTCCATGTTACCGCGAATGGCCTGGGCCAGCGGGTAATTTTGGCTCTCGCCGCGCGCCAACAACGTAATGGCGATTGACCAAATGCACATACCATCCAACTGGCTGCGCATAATCGGTGTATGGCTACCAACCCGGCGCCTAAGCGACCACGCATCGTCATCATCGGTTGTGGCTTTGGCGGACTGGAAGCCGCGCGGGCACTGCGTGGCGCCACTGTCGCCATCACGCTGGTGGATCGCACCAACCACCATCTGTTCCAGCCCCTGCTGTACCAGGTAGCCACCGCCGGCCTGTCGGCCCCCGCCATTGCGGCTCCGATCCGGCATCTATTTCGCCAACAAGCCAATGTCACGACGCTGCTGGCCCAGGTCAAGCGTATCGAACCGGCACTACGGCGGGTTTTGTTGTCCGACGGTTCTGCCTTGGGGTATGACCATCTGGTCGTGGCGGCAGGCTCGACGCACAGTTACTTCGGCCGCGACGACTGGGCGCCCTTCGCACCGGGACTCAAGACACTGGACGATGCGTTCGAAATCCGGCGCCGCATCCTGCTGGCCTTTGAAGCCGCCGAGCGTGAAACCGACCCGGACAAACGCGCCGCACTGCTGAACTTTGTCGTGGTGGGGGCCGGCCCCACGGGCGTGGAGATGGCGGGCACGATAGCCGAAATCGCGCGCCACACACTGCCAGGTGAGTTCCGCAACATCGACCCGGCCAGCGCTCGTATCGTGCTGCTGGAAGGCGGCGCACGCGTACTGCAGGCGATGCCCGAGCATTTGAGTCAACGCGCGCTGGAGCAACTGCATAAGCTTGGCGTGGAAGTGCGGCTGAATGCGCGCGTAGCGGCCATAGACGCACACGGGCTGGAGGTCCAGTCCGGCGATGGTTCGGCAAGCGCGAACACCAATAGCTACCGCATCGCGAGTCCTTGTATCGTGTGGGCAGCCGGCGTAGCCGCGTCGCCATTGGGCAAGCAGCTGGCGCAGGAATCCGGCGCCACCGTGGACCGCGCAGGCCGTATCGTGGTGCAACCGGACCTCAGCATTGACGGACATCCCGAGATAAGTGTCATCGGCGACCTGGCAGCGGCGCAAAGCCACGTGCCCGGGCGTGCGCCCACAGCCGTGCCAGGTGTATCGCCGGCCGCCAAGCAAATGGGCCGCTGCACCGCCGCCAACATCCTGCGCCGCCTGAACGCGCAGGCGGGCATTCCATTTCGTTACCGCGACTATGGCAATCTCGCCACCATAGGACGCAATTCGGCGGTCGTGGACCTGGTGTCGCCGCTCGGTCCGCTACATTTCTCCGGCCGCCTGGCTTGGTTGTTCTGGTTGTTCGCGCACATTTATTTCCTGATCGGTTTTCGCAACCGTTTGGTGGTGCTGCTCGACTGGGGTTGGGCCTACTGGAGTTTTGCCCGGTATGCACGCGTGGTCACGGGGATAACACCCATCCCACCTGTCGATCGACAAATCGACACGTGAGGTTTAGAACCTATCCGTGAATAAGGCCGCCTTGTGTTGAACGTGGTATTTACCAGTGCCACGTTGCAACACCCGGTCCGACGCCAACACGTCGCCCGGCTGCAACTCGGGTTGACTTTGCACGCGTGCATAAAGCGGCGCGAAATCGATCGTCGCCAACTTCAGCAGATCGTCCAGCTTGTCGAGCACAAAGTAGCTCTCCTGAAAATCGTCGATGCGGTAGAGGGTGCGCATCACGCGCTCCAGGTCAAAGCCGATATGGTTGGGCGATTTAACGTCCAGCGCGAAAACACTTTCGGTAAACGACGACGCAATTCCCGAGCCGTAGATGCGCAGGCCATTTGCCTGCTTGACCAGGCCGAACTCCACCGTGTACCAGTAGACCCGCGCCAGGTTCGGCAATACGCCGAGTTGCTGGGCGCGCAGACCGCCCTGCCCGTAGGCCTGCACAAAGTCGGCGATAACGGGGTTCATGAGCATCGGCACATGGCCAAACACATCATGGAACACGTCGGGCTCTTCCAGATAGTCCAGTTCGTGTGGTTTGCGGATGAAATGTCCCGCCGGAAAACGGCGATTGGCAAGGTGGTCGAAAAACACCTCATCCGGCACCAGCCCGGGCACGGCGACGATTTGCCAACCCGTGTGGCGCATCAGGACGTCGCTTAAACGGCGGAAGTCGGGGATCTGCTCGGCGCCAATCGGCAGTTTGCACATGCCATCCAGAAAGGCGTCGCAGGCGCGGCCCGGCAGGAGCTTGGTCTGGCGCTCGAACAGCGTCTTCCAGACGGTATGTTCCTGCGTTGTGTATTGGTCCCAGCTTTGGTTGATGGTCCAGTCCGCGCGCTCGGGCACAGCGCCGGCGGCCGCGCCGTGTTTCGCCGGCTGGCCCGCGTCGGCCACGCGGGCCGATGAAGTAGATATGCTCATTTGGAATCCTCCGCGCTGCGCGCTGCGGTATTCGCCTTGGGAGCGGCCAGGCGGCTCATGGCTTGCCCGGATCGAAGTTCTTTGGCAAATTTGCCCAGGCGCGGGTGTAGTCCGGCTGCAATTCGGCCGACTGCAACGCATAAGGTGTTGGCCGCCAGACCAGCCGGGTCTCGAACATGAAAGCCATCGTGTCGGTGATGACATGCGCCTGCGAAATGTCGGCGGCGCTGGCCTTGTCGAACGTCTCGGCATCGGGCCCGTGACCGCTCATGCTGTTGTGGAGGCTCGCGCCGCCGGGCGAGAAACCATCCGCCTTGGCGTCGTATTTGCCGTGCACCAGGCCCATGAATTCGCTGGCGATATTGCGATGAAACCAGGGTGGCCGGAAGGTGTCCTGCATGGCCAGGATACGCGGCGGAAAAATCACGAAGTCGATATTGCTCACACCGGCTGTGTCGCTGGCCGAATGCAGCACCAGGAAGATCGACGGGTCGGGGTGGTCGAAACTGATCGAGCCCATGGCGTTGAAGCGGCGCAGGTCGTATTTATAGGGTGCGTAGTTGCCGTGCCAGGCCACCACATCCAGCGGCGAATGGTCCATCCGCGCCGACCACAGGTGACCCATGAACTTTGTCACCAGCTCGAACTCTCGATCCACGTCCTCATAGGCCGCGACCGGCGTGAGGAAATCGCGTGAATTGGCCAGTCCGTTGGCACCGATCGGCCCGCGATCGGGCAGGCGAAAATTAGCGCCGAAGTTTTCGCAAACGTAGCCGCGCACCGGGCCGTCGGGCAGCTCAAGCCGGAAGCGCACACCGCGCGGGATAACCACGATTTCCTGCGGCTCGGCTTCAATCACGCCCAGCTCGGTCACGAAGCGATGCCGGCCTTGTTGCGGCACGATCAACAGTTCGCCATCGGCGTTATAGAAAACACGCTTGTGCATGCCCTGGTTGGCCGCGTATATATGCACGCCGGCGCCGTTCTGCGCCTGCGGTTCGCCATTGCCGGCCATGGTCACCAGCCCCTGCACAAAGTCGGTCGGCGCGGTCGGCATGGGCAGCGGATTCCAGCGCAGCTGGTTTGGCGACGTCGGCCCGGAGCCGAAGTCGCTCGCAATGCGACCGGCATCGATGCGCTCGAACGGTCGGTGCATGGCCGAAGGCCGGATGCGGTACAGCCAGGAGCGGCGGTTGTCGGCCCGTGGCGCGGTAAACGCCGTGCCCGACAACTGCTCCGCATATAAACCATAGGCACAACGTTGCGGCGAGTTGCGGCCCACCGGCAATGCGCCCGGCAGGGCTTCGGTGGCAAACTCGTTGCCGAAGCCGGACTGATAAACGAGCGCGGCCATGGCTTACGCGGCCTGCTCTTGCGCGCCCTGGATCACACCGCGCTCCACCTGGTCGCGCTCGATCGACTCGAACAAGGCCTTGAAATTGCCTTCGCCAAAACCATCGTCGCCCTTGCGCTGGATGAACTCGAAAAACACCGGCCCAAACAGCGTGCCGGAAAAGATTTGCAACAGCAGGCGCTGCTTGCCGTCGGTGGTCGTGCCATCGAGCAAAATGCCCCGTGTTTGCAGATCGCCCACGGCCTCGCCGTGGCCCGGCAAACGGCCGTCGAGCATGCGGTAGTAGGTAGCCGGTGGCGCGGCCATCAGCGGTACACCGGCGCGGCGCAGGCTGTCCACGCTGGCGAACAGGTCGTCGCTGAGCAAGGCAATGTGCTGGATGCCTTCGCCGTTGAACTTCATGAGGAATTCCTCGATTTGCCCGGCGCTGCCCGAAGCCTCTTCGTTGAGCGGAATGCGGATCTTGCCGTCGGGCGCGGTCATGGCTCTGGACGTCAGGCCGGTGTATTCGCCCTTGATGTCGAAGTAACGGATCTCGCGAAAGTTGAACAGGTGTTCGTAAAACCGCGCCCAGTACGCCATCCGGCCACGGTAGACGTTGTGGGTCATGTGGTCGACGATTTTCAGGCCATGCCCAACCGGATGGCGCTCCACGCCTTCGATGAAATCGAAGTCGATGTCGTAGATCGATTTGCCTTCCTCGAAGCGGTCGATCAGGTATAGCGGCGCGCCACCGATGCCCTTGATGGCCGGCAAGTGCAGCTCCATCGGCCCGGTGCGCAGTTCCACCGGCTGCGCGCCGCGCTCCAGCGCCCGCTCGTACGCGACGCGCGAATTTCCAACCCGAAAAGCCAGGCCGCAGGCCGAAGGTCCATGCTCGGCGGCAAAGTACGACGCTACGCTATGCGGCTCGCGGTTGACGATGAAATTTATGTCGCCCTGGCGGTACAGGGACACGTCCTTGGAGCGGTGCTCGGCCACGCGCTTGAAACCCAGC
>JANYBQ010000242.1 GCA_025360705.1 Betaproteobacteria bacterium
CTCAGACTGCGCCAGCATCGTTCGAACCAGGCCACGAACCGTTCCGTGGTTGGTATCGATGATGCGCTTCAAGCGCCCATCGAGCGTCGGGGGGCGGCGCAGTTTCATGAAATACAGGTCAAGAGAAACGGAAGTTGGGTGCCTTTGCCTGCAGCCATTGCTCCAGCATCATCAGGATCCACACCATCTCGCCAAAGTAACCGGGGTGTTCCGGCAAACGTTGGGTCAGCAGCGTCTGAATAAAGTCAGCTCTCACTACGCCCCGAGCGGCGAGGCCCTCCAGCGACTCTTTGGCTAGCGCCTTGAGAGCCGGTGTGTTGTTGGCCCAAACACCGAACGGCAGGCCGAAGCCTTGCTTCTTCTTGCTGATGGTTTCGTCCGGCAGAAAGCCGCGCAGCGCCTCCTTGAAGAACCAGCGCAGTTGCAGGCCTTTGAGCTTGTATTCGGTGGGCAGCTTGAGAGAAAACGCCAACAGCCGGTCATCCAGCATCGGGAAACCGACACCCACCCCGGCCAAGCTGGTGGCGCCCAACACCTTGGGCAGGTCGCTCTCGGCCAGGGTAAAGCGCCAGTCGAACACCAGTTCCCGATTGAGCGCGCTGCACCCTTGCGCCACCTGCCAGACGCTGCGTTGCAAGTGCAGCGGTTGTGCCACGTCGATCTGCGCCACCATGCCCGGTGTCAGAACGTCGCTCACGCCCAGGCGCATGATCAGGTTGTACATCTGCAGCCGGTCGGGCATCGGTACGCGCGCCTGCTCCACGTAGCTGCCGGCCTTTCGTGTCAGCGGCAGGCTCGCCGCCGCGCGTGTGTCCAGCACGGGCTCCATCAGGCCCTTCCGAAGAAAGCCCGGAACATGGTCGTACCAGCCGAATACGCGCTGTTTGGCATAACGCGAGTTTCCGCCAAACAGTTCATCGCCGCCGTCGCCGGCCAGCAGCTTGCTCACGCCATCTTCGCGCGCCATCTTGGCGCAGTAGTAGGCGGGCAGGGCCGACGAATTGCCAAACGGCTGGTCATAGTGCGCCGCCACGGCCGGGATGCTGCGCACTAGGTCGTCGGGCGTGACGTAGTACTCGTGGTGTTCGGTCTTGAAGTGTCTGGCCGCCAGACGGGCAAACTCCATCTCGTCATAACCCTGCGCGTCAAAGCCGATCGAGTAGGTGGCCACGGTCTTGCCGCTGGCCAGCGCCGCCATGCCTGCCACGGTGGAACTGTCGGTGCCGCCGCTCAGGAAGCAAGCCGGCTTGCCCCCGTCGAGTTGCGTGGCCACCGCATCGCGCAACAGTTGCCTGAACTCATCTTTGAGCGCGCCAAACGAGGCGCCTCGCTGCTCCTCAAAGGCCGGCACCCAATACGGCGCCACGGTGAGTTGGCCATTTTCAAACAACGCGTAGTGCCCGGGCGGCAGCCGGTAAATGCCCTTGTAGATGGTGCGCGGCGACGGAATGACGTGGAAATAAAGGTAGTCGAATATCGCCTGCGGGTCTATCTCGGCACCGGTATCGGCCAGCGCATCAGCCCTGGCGGCAAACTGGATCTGGCCGTCCGTCACGCGATAACACAGCGTCTGAATGGCAAACCGGTCCACCGCCAGAAAGGTGCGGCCACCAGGCTCGCGCAACCCCACCGCAAAGTCGCCGGTCACGCCGGCCGCTGCCTTGCCGGCATCCTTGGCGACCGCCTCGCGCCAGGCCGCCAAAGCCCCTTGATCCTTGGCCAGCCCGGCCAGCCGTGTTTCGGAGAATCGTGGGGCGCCCAGGGTCAGGGACAAAGCGGTCAGGGGCATAGGGTTGTCATGGACTCAGTTGGAGGGCGGCGCATACGCTGCATCGCCCCCGGATTATGCGTGGGGCCGCCCAGCGCCCGCGTGCTGCGCGGGTGCGCAAGGGGCCAATATCTTTGAAGCCCCTGCGTCAGGCATCACTTGCGGCGACGCCAGTACGTTGGCCTGCGCTTGAAGTGGGCAACGGCAAACACAACCAGTTCTGCAGGTTCGATTCGATAGACCACCGAGAATTTGAAGCCCTTGGGAAACACTCGGCGAGTGCGCAATTTCCAAGGAGAACCAAGCTTCGGATGAGTTGCTGCGAGCGTAGTTGCGGCTAGTACTGCCAAACGAAATCGCTCGCCCAAACCCTTCTCACGTTCTTCGTAGAACGAAATTTGTTCCAGGAACTCGTCCTGAGATTCTTCGAGAAACCTGACTGTTTTCACTGGGTGAGGCGTCTCGCAGTCTCAAAGACCTCAGCGGCTGGGATTAACTTGGCTTCACCGCGCTCATACTTGGCGATGCGTGACGCGATTTCAGTTTCCCAGGCAGCTTGAATTTCGGGATCTCCTTCTTGCTCCACTGACTCAAGTAACTCCTGTGCGAGCTGGGCGCGCTCCTCCACAGCAAGCTCCTTGGCTTTCTTGGACAGTTCTTCAAGCAGGGCAGACATGTTGCATCTCCAGTGGGGCGGCGGCAATAGTTTAAGGCTTGTACTGCGGCCGGGCGCCATGATTGGTTTGTGTGATGCCTAACTTTCATGCTTTCATGAATCCTGAGCGACGCCCCGGATGAGCCTGAATTTGAGACGCAGTGCGTCTTTGAGTTTGCGCATGTCGGGGGCATAGGGTTGGAATGGACTCAGTTGGAGGGGGGTGGCGCCATGCGTTGCGACGCCCCCGGATTATGCGTGGGGCCGCTCAGCGCCCGCGTGCGGCGTGGGTGCTCATACTCACGCTGCACCCACAGGCTCTGGCCATTTGCAAACCCGGCGTCAACCGCCTTGCCCGCCGCGCGCGAGCTCGACTTCAACCGAAAGTCATACCCAGCCGCCCAAGCGAAGTCGGACGGCACCACGGTGTAGTTGCTTCGGTAATCACCTGGGCCGGCACTTTCCAGCGTGCCCTGTCCCACCAGCAAATTGTTAACCGCTCGTATTACGTCTGCACCAGCGGCCACTTTTAGAAATACGCCACCCAGCGGCAACGGATTTATCAACGTGTTGTTCACCAGATAGATTTCATTGCGGGGCCACGCATATCCCTCAGCGCCAAAGGAGATCAGTTGCGGGTTGTCGGTCTCGATATTTTGTTGAATCAAATTGCCCACCACGTAAGCCACTCCGCCATTCGGAAACTCCAGCTCGTAGCTGGCAGTGCCGCCAGCCTCGTCAGTCAGACGGTTATAAAAAATCTGGTTTAGCGCGGCCCTGCTTTTAAGCAAGTGCCCGATCCGCGCATGGTGAAAGTAGCTACCCGTCACGGATAGCCGTGCTATTTGACCCACATAAAGATTGTGGTTGTGCCCATCGGGCCGCTGGTTATAGGCAAACTCGCTGCTTTCAACTTCCAGCACGGTTGCGGGGTCGTTGTTGGTGAGCAAGCCCATTTCGTTGTGCATGAAGCTGCAGTTGCGCACCAGCAAAGAGCCGCTCTCCAGGCGTATGCCGGCTCCGTTGCGGCTGGGCACGGCAGCCCCCTGAAAATCGAAACCTTCTACCACCATGTTTTTGGCGCGTACCACCCAGATACCCTTGCCTTCTGCCGCCTTCCCCGCAGCATGCAGGACCACCCGGCCACCGACCGCGCGCACGGTCAGGCGGTCACGTGTCCACACCGCAACGTCGCCGGCATATTCGCCTGCATCTACCTCGATCAGGGCGCCAGCTTGCGCCAACCTGGACGCCTCTGCTATGGTTTTCACAACCCTGGCGGGACCCACGCGTATGACTTGCCGGACCAGCCCGACGTCGGCAGCAAGCGCTGGGCCGGGCTGAAGGCCGATACCAACCGCGATGGCCACTAGCGCAACAGTAGCCACGGACGCAGACACGGACTTGGACCGCGTATCGGGGGCTGTCTTGCCTGAAGGACTTAGCTCCGGGTTTGACAAATTTGCCTTTCGGATGGTCAGCGCCACCAGCAA
>JANYBQ010000265.1 GCA_025360705.1 Betaproteobacteria bacterium
CCACGCCTCCTGTCCGCGCTTGAGCATGTTCTCGCGCACCGCCGCCGAAAACGCGTCGTGGACCTCGCGCTGCCAGCTTGGCCGTGCCTGCATGCGCTGCCACCAGCGCTCGAACGCCGGCCGGCGGCCGTTTGCCCACAAGCCGTCTATCGCCAGCATGTCGAGCCGCATGATGTACGGGGCCACCGCGATGTCTGCCAGCGAGAACATCGCGCCGGCCAGCCAGTCGGTGGCATCGACCGCGCGGTCGATGTCATCGATCAGCGCCGCGAAGAGATGCAGCGACGGCGCCAACGCCGGTGTTTCCAGGCCCGAGGCGATAGCCGCCTGCTGCCGCGCCGCGCGGTCGCGGTCGGGCATGGCGGCGAAGTAGGCCTCGCGTTCAGGCTGCGGCTTGGCAAGATGGGCATGACGGATGTAGATCGCCATCGATACGTTGCCGGTGGAGCGGTGGATGTCGTCGTCGACACGGCGCATCCAGCCGCGCATGCGTGCCCGCGCGAGTGGCGCAGCGGGTCGCAGGGCCGGTTGCGGCGCCAGGTCGTCGAGGTATTCGATGATCACGCTGCTTTCGGTCAACACCTCGCCGTCGTGGACCAGCGTGGGCACCACGCCGCGCGGATTCAGCGCCAGGTAGTCGGGTCGCATGACCTCGCCGTTGCGCAGATCTATGGGTACCGTGGTCCATTGCAGGCCCTTCTCGGCCAGCGTCACACGGACCTTCTGCGCCGCCACCGACGCGATGTTGTCGTAGAGCACGAACATGATCGGGCCGCCCGCTTTAACGCTTCTGGTACTGCTTGTCGCCGAACAGGTTCTTCCACTGCTCGGGGTTGTGCGCGCCCTGCCGCCGACGCTCGGCCAGCACCTGCACGCCGCGCGCCACCGCAGGCCGCGCCTCGATGATGTCGAACCAGCGGCGCACGCTCGGAAAATCGGCCAGGTCGATCCGATGCGCCTTGTGCGAGCGCGACCAGGGGAAGATCGCCATGTCGGCGATCGAGTATTCATCGCCGGCCACGTATGCGGCCTGGGCCAGCCGCTTGTCCAGCACGCCATATAGGCGCCGCGTTTCTTTCGCATAACGGTCGATCGCATAGGGCAGCTTTTCGGGCGCGTAGTTCATGAAGTGGTGCGACTGCCCCAGCATCGGGCCGAAGCCGCCCATCTGCCACATCAGCCATTGCAGGGCCAGGTAGCGGTCTTCGATATCCTCCGGCAGAAAACGCCCGGTCTTGCCGGCCAGGTAAACCAGGATCGCACCGGACTCGAACAGTGCGTATGGTTTTCCCTTGGGGCCCTCGCTGTCCACGATCGCCGGGATGCGGTTGTTGGGCGATATGGCCAGGAAGCCGGGCTTGAACTGGTCGCCCGCGCCGATGTCGATGGCGTGCACCTGGTAAGGCAGGCCGGTCTCCTCCAACATGATGTGTATCTTGTGGCCGTTGGGCGTGGGCCAGGTGTATACGTCGATCATTGGATGTCTCCTTTTTCAAGAAATCGCCGGGCGCCCCAAGGTTTCTAGTACCCCCTTTGGGGCCAGACGCGCAGGGGCTGGGCTGGACTGGGGGCATCTTCAGTTGCCATGTTCGGCGGAACTGCCCGCCAGCTCAACCAACTTTGTGAATGGAGGATATTCAAAAAACGGATATTACTTACACTGGCACCATGCCCGACGTACGCAAGCTCGACCTCAACTTCCTGACGGTGTTCGAGGCCATGTATTGCGAGCGCAGCGTCACCGGCGCGGCACACCATGTGGGCCTGAGCCAGCCCGCCACCAGCTCCGCGCTGGGCCGCATGCGCCGGCTGTTCGCCGACCCCTTGTTCGTGCGCACCTCGCGCGGCATGGTGCCCACGCCGCTGGCCGACGAGATTGCACCCGCGGTGCGCGAGGCGCTGGAGACGGTGCGCCACCGCATCATTGAGCGCAGCGTGGTGGAGCCGGCCAGCGCTGCGCGCACCTTGCGCCTGAGCGTCAGCGATGCAAGCGGTCTCGCCTTCCTGCCGCGGCTGGTGCGCAAACTGCAGCACGCCGCGCCGCTGTGGCATATAGAGACCGAGTCTCTGCAACCGGCCGACCTGCCGCGTGCGCTGGAAGCCGGCGAGTTCGACCTGGCGGTGGGCAACTTGGACATGCTGCGCACCGGCATCTACCGCCAGCGGCTGATCTCCACCGAATACAAGGTGATCCACCGGCGCGACCACCCGCGTTTTCGCAAGGCGCTGACGCTGGCCGACTACCTGGATGCACAACACGCCATCATGCGGGTCCCCGGCTCGCCGCCCAGCGCGCTGGAGCAGACCCTGGCCAAGCGCGGACACGCGCGCACGGTGGCGCTGTCGGTGCCGCAGTTTTTGTTGCTGCCCGCGATAGTCGCCGAGACCGACCTCGTGGCTACCGTACCTGCACACGTAGCGCGCGCCTTCGCTGGCCCCTACCGCCTGGCCGTATGGCCGCTGCCCCTGCAGACCGCGGAACTGGTGCTGTACCAGTACTGGCACCGGCGCTACAACGCCGACGCGAGCAACAAGTGGGTGCGCGGGGTGGTTCGGGAGTTGTTTGGCGGGGATTGGGCAGGGTAGGGTGGCCGCGGAACTTCGGATTGACCCGAAGAGAATGTGTTTTCCCTGGAGTTCGCCACCAGGTCGGCAACAGCGATGACCACTTCTGCCACACGGCGTCGCCATGATCGACAACAAGGCGAGAATCGAAAACATGCCAGCACCCACTGCTCCACTGCCGCGCCGCTCCTGGCTGGCTTTCATTGCACTGGCGGTCGCGGTCCTGGCGGGCTGCGCCTCCACGCCTTTTACGGCACTCCAAGCGCCAGCACCCGAACCACCGGCGACATCGACCGTCAGCGCCCCACCGACGCAAGCCTACACCGACGCAATGGCGCTCCAACAAAATGTCGCGCGCTGGGTAGCGGGCTTCGTGGCGACCGCGCGCACCGCAGGCATTGGCGAGGCCACACTGCACAGCGCATTCGACGACGTCCATTACCTGCCCCGCGTGATCGAACTGGACCGCGCGCAGCCCGAGTTCACCCGCACGGTGTGGGACTACCTGGACAGCGCCGTGTCACCCCAGCGCGTCGCGCTGGGCCAGGACAAGCTGTTGCAGGTGCGCGGTGAAGCCGACGCCGCAGCCGCGCGCTACGGCGTGCCTTCCAACATCCTGGTGGCCATCTGGGGCATGGAGAGCAACTATGGCGGCAACTACGGCAACATCCCGACCATCGACGCGCTGGCAACGCTGGGCTTCGAAGGCCGGCGCGAGGACTGGGCGCGTGGCCAGTTGCTCGCGGCGTTGAAGATTCTGCAGAGCGGCGACATAAGCCGCGCGCAGATGATCGGCTCCTGGGCCGGCGCCATGGGGCAGACCCAGTTCCTGCCGTCGAATTTCCTGAGCTACGCCGTGGATGCCGACGGCGACGGCCGACGCGACATCTGGGGCAGCATGGCCGACGTCATGGCCTCGACCGCGAACTTTCTCGCGCGTTCGGGATGGCAAGCGGACCCGCAGTGGGGGGCCGAGGTCGAGTTGCCGCCGGCGTTCGACTACGGCCGCGCCGATGCCGCGCTACGACAGTCCAGCGCGCAGTGGGCCGCCGAGGGCGTGCGCACCATGGACGGTGCGCCGCTGCCGGAATTTGCCGACGGCGCCATCCTGATCCCCGCAGGCGCGCGCGGCCCGGCCTTCCTGGTCGGCCCCAACTTTCGCGCCATCCTGCGCTACAACAATTCGACAAGCTACGCGCTCGCAGTCGGCCTTCTGGCGCAACGCCTGACCGGCGGCCCAGGCGTGCAGGCGCCCTGGCCGCGCGACATGACAGCGCTTACGCGCAGCCAGCTGCTGGGGCTGCAGACGGCCTTGAACCAGCGCGGTTTTTCCAGCGGCACACCGGACGGCCTGATGGGGCCTGCCACGCGTGATGCGATTCGACGATATCAACGCAGTGTGGGGCTGGCGGCGGACGGTTACCCCGATGCGGAATTGCTTCGGCGCTTGCAGGAACAGTAGACAAAGCTCAACTGCGCTGGTTGCAGGGCCTGTCGCCACTTTTCCCACCGCGTCGGTCGGTTCGTCCCCCCCGTGCCAATATGACCTGAGACACCTACCCTGAGTAATTA
>JANYBQ010000287.1 GCA_025360705.1 Betaproteobacteria bacterium
ACATCGCCGCCGAGGAACGTTACAACGACTTCCATTCCCACCCTTGGGAAGAACTCGAACCCCCAGCCCGATCCTGCCCAGGCCTGGACGGCGCGGATCCAGCACGAGCTGTGCTCATCATTCTGGCCCGCACGATCCCAGTGAAACTGCACCTTCACGCGCCCGTACTCGTCGGTATAAATCTCTTGTCCCGACGGTCCCACCACCATGGCGGTATGCAGGCCCGCCACCGCGGGTTTGGGTGTCAGGCGCCGGGGCCGGAAAATCTCGGTGCCTTCGACCGCGGTAAAGCTGCATTTGCAGGATGTCTTGGCGACGCCCGATTCGTATCCACTGTGGGTCAGTTCGATATGCGTGGACATCAGCAGATACGCATGGTTCTGGTCGGCGCGCGGATGGCCAGTCAGTTTGAAGCGATGACCACAGGCCAGGCCACGCACCGCGCCGCCGCCGTCAACGCGTGAAAAACGCGCCTGCAGTTCTTCCATGCGCAATTGCGAGTAGCGGTCTCCGTCGGCGGACTTCGAAAAAACCCCCGGGTAATCGTAGACCTCGAGTTTGATTGAGGCATCCTTGCGCGGCGCCTTGGCCTTGGCCTCGGGAAATACCTTGGGCGCGGTGAAATCGAAATCCCGCAGAACCACCTGGCCGGTCTGGATTTCCTTGTGGGCGCGCCATCGCGTGATGGGTTCGAAGTCGTGCTGCTCGTCCGCCGCCACCCGGTACTCGAATGTGTCCTGCACCGGATTGGGCTTGTGGGCACTCGACGAATTGACGATCACCATCGTGTGCTTGTCGGCCTGGTGCGCGAAGTAGTAATAGATACCTTCCTGCTCCATGAGACGGCTCACGAAATTGAAATCGGTCTCGCGGTACTGGACGCAATACTCATATTTGGGAAACGTGCCGGTGATTTGAAAATCGTAGTCCGGGCTGAACGGTTCGAAGACCTTTTTCAGGATGTCCTGCACGGTCATACCCTGGAACACCCGCGTGTCGGTTCGCCGGGTGAGCAGCCACAACCACGGCCGCAACACGATGCGGTAGGCAAACATGTCGTCGAGAGCGCCTTCGGTCCCCATGGCGCACACCAGGCCGTGAAAATAACGCTTGTCGCCTTCTGGCAGCACCACGCTGACACTTGCGGGCTGGCCCAGCAGGTCTTCCGGTTTGATGGTACCGCTGTCGGCCAGCGCATCGATGCCGAACTCGAACAGGCGACCCAGCTCCTCGTTGGCGTCCATGCTTTTGAACAGCAGGTCCCCGCCCAACGAGGTCTTCAGCATCATCGGATTTTCAACAGGCATGGGACGCTTCCTTCACTGAATTTTTGCAGTATCTCACTGGCGCCGATCCCGCGACCGGGCGCTGACCAGCCATCCGGTTACCGGCAGTTCGCTCTCGGAACGCAACGCCACCTCGCGGATATCGATAGCGGCGAATCCCGCGCGCTCCAGTTCAGCCACGATGTAGCCATGTGAGTGGCTGTAACGCCCGTGTGACTGCAAGACGAAAGCGGTGTCGCCGGCGTGCGACTCGAAGGCAAAGACCAGATGCCCACCGGGAATCAGCGCGCGCCTGGCGGCCGCGAACACCGCGTCGAGACGGCCAAAATAAGTCAGCGTGTCGGCCGAAACCACGAGGTCTTGCGGTACATCGTGGCGCTCCATGAACACCGCCAGTTCGGACTTGATCAGGCGGTCGTAGAGACCGCGCTCGCGCGCCAGTCCGAGCATATTGGTCGACAGGATGCAGCGCCTGCGGGTTGTCGGGCTCGCTCTCCAGCCACTTGCGCAGGAGCTTGCGTGCGTCATCCAGCCGACCCGCCTTGCCATAGGCACGTACCAGCAGACGGCGTGCAAACAGGCCGTTGGGTGTCAGTGCCACCGCCTTGGCAAAATGCGCGAATGCTTCGTCCTCCCGGTCCAGCAAGGAATACAGCGTTGCCAGATTGGTGTGTGCGTCGGCAAAATCAGGATCCAGCGCAACCGCGCGCAACAAGGATTGCTCCGCTTCATCCAGCCGGTGCAGGCGGCGCAGCAGGACACCGAAGTTGTTCAACACCTCCCGGTTGGACGGGTCCAGTTCGGAGCAACGCGCATAGGCCACCGCGGCGTCATCGAAGCGGCCTTCGTTCAACAGTACATTGCCCAGGTTGTTATGCCACGGCGCCACTGCGGGGTCCTGCGTGATGGACTTGCGGATCAACTCGAGCGCCTGCGCGGCCTGGCCGCGTTGCTGCATCGGCACCCCCAGGAA
>JANYBQ010000310.1 GCA_025360705.1 Betaproteobacteria bacterium
CTCATACCTCGTTGGACAAGGCTAGTCCTTTCCCTGACGAGCTGGAACTGGCAAACTTCGATGCCGCTGACCGGAAATTTGTTGCGGTGTCTGGGGCGCATCCCGATAAGCCTTCCATTGCCCAGGCGACGGATTCCAAATGGCTGGGTTGGGCGCCCGCACTTCAACGACACGGCATCGGTGTGACGTTTCTTTGCCCCGCCGACATCCTGCGCTTTCACGCGAAGAAGTTTGGCCCATGAGCGAGTTTTTTCGCTTCCCGCACACGCCGCATCTGGCCTGGTTGGGGCAAGGTTTGCCGCGCGACGACAAGCTGCTGTCAGCATCGGAGGCCGAGGCGTTTCTGGCGCACCCCGTCGTTGTCGAGGAAAAAGTTGACGGTGCCAATCTGGGGTTTTCCGTGGATGCCAGCGGTGCGATCCGCGCACAAAACCGGGGGCAGTATCTCCAGCGGCCTTTTTCCGGGCAGTTTGCCCGCTTGAATAGGTGGCTGGCGCTCCACGAAGAAGCGCTGATCGATGCCCTGGGCGAGTCGCTGGTGTTGTTCGGCGAATGGGTAGCTGCGGTGCATAGCCTGGAGTACGGGAGCCTGCCGGACTATTTCCTGGTGTTCGATGTGTATGACCGCGGCGAGATGCGCTTCTGGAGCACGGTTCGCCGCAATGCGTTTGCGTCGCAAGTTGGCTTGTGCGCAATTCATCAGGTGGGTGTGGGGCATTACCGGATGAGTTCACTCAAGCGGAGGATTGCCTCGGCGCAAAGCGCCTATCGCGACGGAGGGTGCGAGGGCCTCTATCTTCGACATGAAGGTCAAGACTGGCTGGCTGCCCGAGCCAAGATGGTTCATCCCGATTTTGTACAGAACATTGGCAAACATTGGCGGTCGCGTTCCCTGCATTGGAACGCGCTGGATGCGGACAGTAGCTTGACACCCTCAGCCTTCCACCGGACATGAACCGGACATGCACGGGAAGATGCCGGTCGATTACTGCGCCGCTATGTCGTTGTGGCGGCAGTAATTTCTTGCTTATGATGCCCGTTGATTTATTGCTTTCCGGACATCCACCGGACGTTCATGTTCATAGCCAATACCGTTCGACCCTCTCCGACCCCCATCCGTCAATTGACAAAAACCTGTCGGAATTTGTCGGATGAGCGAACCGACCGACTCGTGGCACTTGGCGCGGCCGGACCTGGCGCGATCTGCAGGGTTTCGACCTGGGGCTGACATCGGCGCGCGGGTCGTTTGCGCGCCGGCGCATGGGCAAAAGTGAGTTTCTCAAAGTCCGGCTCACGGGCGAACGGCTGCAACTGATGGCGCGGGTGGACCACGGCACCTATCGGTTTGAAGATCCCGAGTTCCAGACCTGGGTGGCGGCCCGGCGTACCATCGACTGATTCACTCGGCGCCCGATTACCGTCGGTCGCCGGTGCAGACGCATATTCATGTGCGGCACACGACCCTACCCGGAGACTTGCAAATGAAACTGGACCAGACCCTGCGCCTGCATGTGCCGGAGCCCTCCGCCCGGCCCGGCCACGAAACCAACTTTTCCTACCTGCACCTGTCGCCCGCCGGAGAAGCGCGCAAGCCGCCGCTGGAGGTGCAGCCAGCCGACATCAGCGACCTCGCCTTCAGCCTGATACGGGTGCTGGACGAAGAAGGCCAGGCGGTCGGCCCGTGGGCACCCGATATAACACCGGCGCAGTTGCACAGGGGCCTGCGCAGCATGATGAAGACGCGCATTTTCGACGCGCGCATGTTGATGGCCCAGCGTCAGAAAAAATTGTCGTTCTACATCCAGAGCCTGGGCGAAGAAGCCATAGGCGCGGCGCATGCGCTGGTGCTGGCCGACGGCGATATGTGTTTCCCCACCTACCGCCAGCAAAGCCTGCTGATGGCGCGTGACGTCTCGCTGGTGGACCTGATCTGCCAGCTGATGTCGAACTCCCACGATCCGCTCAAGGGCCGGCAGTTGCCCGTGATGTATTCGGTACGCAAGGCCGGCTTCTTCTCGATCTCGGGCAACCTGGCCACCCAGTTCACCCAGGCGGTGGGCTGGGCCATGGCCTCGGCGATCAAGAACGACACCAAGATCGCCTCGGCCTGGATCGGCGACGGCGCCACCGCAGAGGCGGACTTTCACACTGCCTTGACCTTTGCCCATGTGTACCAGGCGCCGGTGATCCTGAACGTGGTCAACAACCAGTGGGCCATCTCCACCTTCCAGGCGATTGCGGGCGGTGAGGGCACGACCTTTGCCGCACGCGGCATCGGCTGCGGCATTGCGTCGCTGCGTGTGGACGGCAATGACTTTCTGGCGGTGTACGCGGCGTCGCAATGGGCGGCGCTGCGCGCGCGCAGCAACCTGGGGCCGACCTTGATCGAATGGGTGACCTACCGCGCCGGACCCCACTCCACATCCGACGACCCCAGCAAATACCGGCCCGCCGACGACTGGGCGCACTTCCCGCTGGGCGACCCGATAACGCGTCTCAAGAAACACATGCTGGGCTTGGGCATCTGGACCGACGACCAACAGGCGCAATTGCAGACGCAGCTCGAAGCCGAAATCGCCGAAGCGCAGAAAGAAGCCGAGACCTTCGGCACGCTGCTCGACGGACACGTGCCCGACGCCGCGTCGATGTTCGAGGACGTCTACAAGGACATGCCGCCCCATCTGCGGGAACAGCTGCGGCAACTGGAGGCTGAACATGGACGCTGATACCAATGCCGGCTCCGGCGGCAGCATGAAGACCACGCCCATGAGCATGATCCAGGCACTGCGGTCGGCCATGGACGTGATGCTGGAGCGCGACTCCAACGTGGTGGTGTTCGGGCAGGACGTGGGTTACTTCGGCGGCGTGTTCCGCTGCACCGAAGGCCTGCAGAAAAAGTACGGCACGTCGCGCGTGTTCGATGCGCCGATCTCCGAAGGCGGCATCGTGGGGGTGGCGGTGGGCATGGGTGCCTACGGCTTGCGCCCGGTGGCCGAGATCCAGTTCGCCGACTATTTTTATCCCGCGTCGGACCAGATCGTTTCGGAAGCGGCGCGCCTGCGTTACCGGTCGGCTGGCGAGTTCACGGCGCCCATCACGATCCGCATGCCGTGCGGCGGCGGCATCTATGGCGGGCAGACGCATAGCCAGAGCCCGGAGGCGTTGTTTACCCAGGTGTGCGGCATCCGCACCGTGATGCCGTCCAACCCGTACGACGCCAAAGGCCTGCTGATTGCGTCGATCGAGAACGACGACCCTGTCATTTTTCTGGAGCCCAAGCGGCTCTACAACGGCCCCTTCGACGGGCATCACGAAAACCCGGTGGTGCCGTGGTCCAAACATCCGCTGGGTGAAGTGCCCGAGGGTTACTACACGGTGCCGCTGGAGTCGGCATCGGTGTACCGCGCCGGCACGCAGGTGACCGTGCTCGCTTATGGAACCATGGTGTTCGTGGCGGAGGCCGCTGCCGCGGAGACCGGCATCGACGCCGAGATCATCGACCTGCGCAGCATCTGGCCGCTGGACCTGGACGCCATCGTGGCATCGGTCAAGAAAACCCGGCGCTGCGTGGTGGTGCACGAGGCCACACGCACCAGCGGTTTTGGCGCCGAGCTGATAGCGCTGGTGCAGGAGCATTGCTTCTACCATCTGGAGTCGCCGATCGAGCGTGTCACGGGTTGGGACACGCCGTATCCGCATGCGCAGGAGTGGTTGTATTTTCCCGGTCCGGCACGCGTCGGCGCAGCGCTGCGGCGCGTCATGGAGGCATGATGGGCGCTTACATCATCAAGACACCCGACATCGGCGAAGGTATTGCCGAAGTGGAACTGGTGGCCTGGCACGTCAAGCCTGGCGACATGGTCCACACCGATCAGCTGCTGGCCGACGTCATGACGGACAAAGCAACCGTTGAAATTCCATCACCCGTTGCGGGCAAGGTGCTGGCTCTGAACGGCGCGGTCGGGCAGACCGTGGCGGTGGGCTCCGAGCTGATCCGGCTGGAGGTGGCGGGTGCTGGCAATGTGAAGACGGACCCCGCTGTGCCCGGCGCGGCGCAGGCGGCCCCGACCGCACCAAATACGCAACCGGAGCGACCACTGGCGCCAACGAAGATTCGGGTGGCACCGTCCATCCCCGGCGAATCCGATTCGTTGAAAGAAAACGATATTTCATGTTCGTCCGAAGCTGTTGCATCGTCTTTACCACCAGCAACTGTTGGCGCGGGCGCAACCGTTGAGCGTCCCATCGCCTCGCCCGCTGTACGCCGCCGCGCCTGGGAGCTCGGCGTAGAACTGGAACGCCTCACGCCAACCGGCACGGGCGGCCGCGTCATGCAGGCCGACCTGGACGCGTACGCGCAGCGTAACCCAGGCATTGCAGCAAAACCCGCGATACCAACAGCGGCTGCGGCAGCCGTTCCACGCGTCCTGGCCTATGCGGAACTGAACACGCAGCAGGAAATTCCGGTCATCGGACTGCGCCGAAAAATCGCCGCGAAGATGCAGGAGTCCAAACGGCGCATCCCGCATTTCACCTATGTGGAAGAAGTCGATGTCACCGAGATCGAGGTCTTGCGTGAACGCCTAAAAACCAAATGGGGCACGCAGCGCCCGCGTATAACGCTGCTGCCTTTGCTGGCCCGCGCGATGGTGCTGGCGCTACGCGAATTTCCGCAGATCAATGCCCGTTTCGACGACGAACGTGGTGTCGTTACGCGTTACGGCGCGGTGCACCTCGGCATTGCCACGCAGACGGACAACGGCTTGATGGTCCCGGTGCTGCGGCATGCGGAAACCCTGGACCTGTGGGCCTGTGCGACCGAAATTGCGCGCCTGGCCGAGGCCGCGCGCACCGGGCGCATCACGCGCGAAGAACTCAGCGGTTCGACCATTACGCTCACCAGCCTCGGCGCCTTGGGCGGCATTGTGAGTACACCGGTCATCAACCACCCGGAGGTGGCCATCGTCGGCGTCAACCGAATCGCCGAACGCGCTATGGTCCAGCGTGGCGCGGTAGTGGTGCGCCAGATGATGAATCTGTCGTCATCGTTCGACCATCGGGTGGTCGACGGTGCCGATGCGGCGCGTTTTGTACAGGCGTTACGCGGGTATCTGGAAGTGCCGTCCACGCTGTTTATCGAGTAGCCGAAACCGCATTCGCGACGCCGGTTAGCGAAAGCTTACTCCCTTACCGGTGGCGTGGAACGAAGTCCGCCTTGCCGCGCCAGCATCCAGCCTGGATATTCCGGCGGCAGAGTGCTTACTTCGTCCAGTACCTTGAGGTCTTCAGCCGACAGCGCAATCTTGCTGGCGCCCAGGTTGTCCTGCAATTGCGCCGGTGTCCTGGCGCCAATGATCACCGTGCTGACCTGCGGCCGGCCGAGCAGCCAGGCCAACGCTATCCGCGCCACCGACACGCCATGGCGCTCGGCAATCGGGCGCATCGCGTCCACACAGCGGAAGGCGCGTGGCTTGTCCACCACGGGGAAGTCGAAGGTGGCGCGGCGCGCGCCGTCCGGGCCTTTGCCGTCGGGGCTGAACTTGCCACTCAGCAAGCCGCCGGCCAGTGGGCTCCAGACCATCAGGCCGAGCTGCTGGTCGGCCAGCAGCGGCACCATCTCGCGCTCCAGGTCGCGCCCGGCAATCGTGTAGTAGGCCTGCACACTCTCGAAGCGGGCCCAGCCGCGCTTGTCCGAAATGGCCAGGCCTTTCATGACCTGCCAGGCGGCCATATTGCAAAGGCCGATGGTGCGCACCTTGCCCGAACGCACCAGATCGTTGAGCGTGGACAAAACTTCTTCCAGCGGCGTGATCGGGTCGTAACCGTGCAACTGGTATAGATCGATATGGTCGAGCTGCAGGCGCTTCAGGCTTGCGTCCACCTGGTGCATAAGGTGGTAACGCGACTGGCCTCGCCGGTTGATCGCGTTGTCATCCATGGAACCAAAGGCCTTGGTGGCGACCACGATTTCGTCACGCGGCAGGCCCAGGCTTTTGATGGCGTTTCCGGTCAGGGTCTCGGACTCGCCGATCGAATACACATTGGCCGTGTCGATGAAGTTGACGCCGGCATCGAAGGCCTGTTTGACCATCGCCGTGGAAGCGGCCTGGTCCATGCCGCCAATGGTTTTCCAGACCGCACCGGTTCCGCCAAAGGTCATGGTGCCCAGGCAAAGTTCGGAAACATACAGGCCGGTTCTGCCGAGTAAACGGTAACGCATGGTGTGTTCTCAAGGTTGAAGCAATACCTTCAAGGCTACACCCTGCGCGGGATACCCATACGGCCAAAATTGCGGATTCCCGGCCCTAGAATATTTGGCCTCCATCAGAAAGCAGCCACACATGCCCCAGGGAACCATCCGCATCCGCGGAGCGCGTCAGCACAATCTCAAGAACCTCGATCTCGACATCCGAACCGGCGAACTGACGGTGGTTACCGGCCCCAGCGGGTCGGGTAAATCTAGCCTGGTTTTCGATACCTTGTTCGCCGAGGGGCAGCGTCGGTATGTCGAGACGTTTTCGGCCTACGCACGGCAGTTTTTGGACCGCATGGACAAGCCTGCGGTGGACAGGGTGGAAGGAGTGCCGCCGGCGATCGCCATCGACCAGACCAATCCGGTCCGGTCGTCGCGCTCCACGGTTGGCACCATGACCGAACTTAACGACCATTTGAAGTTGCTGTTCGCGCGTGCCGGCCAGCTGTTCGACCGCGATACCGCACAACTGGTGCGGCACGACACGCCCGACACGATTTACGCGCGACTGGTGGAACTTGCCGGGGCGGAGGATCCGCGTCTGGTCGTGACTTTTCCGGTCGAGTTGCCGGTGGACACCACGGTTGATGAGATCACGCAGTGGCTGTCGGTCAGCGGTTATACGCGGGTGCAGGCCGAGCGCGAGATCGAGATTGCGGCGGAGGTTGCCGGCACGGCTGGCAACGACAAAAACGGCAAAAAGGCGAAAGCCAAAACTGCTGCCGCTGCGCCCGTCAAGCGCAAAGTGTTGGACGTGGTGGCGGACCGGTTTCGTCTCGCCAACACCGAACGTGCGCGTGTGCTGGAAGCGATAGAAACCGCGCTAAAGCGCGGCAGCGGGCGCATCAATGTCTACGCGCTGAGCGCGGACGCCGAGGTCGAGCCGCGTATCTGGAAGTTTTCCACTGGCCTGCATTGCCCCGACAGCGACCTGCGTTACACCGACCCGATAGCGTCGGCGTTTTCGTTCAACTCGGCGGTAGGCGCCTGTGAAACTTGTCGTGGCTTCGGGCGCGTGATCGGTGTGGACTACGGGCTGGTGATCCCTAACGACAAGCTGACGCTGCGCGCCGGCGCTATCAAGCCGATGCAGACACCAGCCTGGAAGGAAGCCCAGGACGATTTGCTGCGCCATGCCGAGGATGCCGGGATTCCGCGCGACACGCCCTGGAACAAACTCAAGCCCGAGCACCAGTACTGGGTCGTCAACGGCTCGCCCAACTGGAACGGCAAGTGGAACCAGCACTGGTTCGGCGTCAAGCGCTTCTTCGAATATCTGGAGACCAAGGCCTACAAGATGCACATTCGTGTGCTGCTGTCCAAGTACCGCAGTTACACGCCGTGCCCGGTCTGCGCCGGTGCGCGCCTGAAAACCGAGAGCCTGTTGTGGCGTATCGGCAGCAAGACCGATGCCGATACGGTGATGGAGCCCGGCAAACGGTTTATGCCGCGGAACGTGAAGTGGACACGCGCGCAACTGGAGGCCTTGCCGGGCCTGTGCCTGCACGACCTGATGTTGTTGCCGATCGACCGGCTGCGGCGTTTCTTCGATTCGATGTCGGCGCGGCCCGACATTGCCGGTGTGAGCTCCACATCCGATGGCGACCACAAGGCATTGAAGCTGCTGTTCGAGGAAATCACGACGCGCCTCAAATACCTGTGCGATGTAGGCATCGGTTACCTGAGCCTGGACCGGCAAAGCCGTACCTTGTCGGGCGGCGAGGTTCAGCGTATCAACCTCACGACGGCGCTGGGCACATCGCTGGTCAATACCCTGTTCGTGCTGGACGAGCCCAGCATCGGACTGCACCCGCGCGACATGCACCGCATCATCGTGGCGATGCAGCGGCTGCGCGACGCTGGCAACACACTGGTGGTGGTGGAACACGACCCGGCCGTGATGCTGGCGGCCGACCGCATGATCGACATGGGGCCGGGGCCTGGGGAAAAAGGCGGAGAGATCGTGTTCGACGGCTCGACGCAGGATCTGCGCAATGCCGACACCTTGACTGGCGCCTACCTTGGCGGCCGCAAGCAGGTCGGCATGGGGTTCAAGCGCCCGGTGGCCGACAACACGCCGCGTCTGATCCTTGAAGGCGTGCGTGAACACAATCTCAAAAACGTCACGGTGGAAATTCCGCTGCAGCGGCTGGTGTGTGTCACGGGCGTCAGCGGCTCTGGAAAATCCACCTTGATTCAGGACGTTCTGGCCCCTGCCCTGATGCGTCACTTTGGCCGTTCCACCGACGCGCCTGGGCAGTTCGAGCGCATGCTGGGTGCCGACCTGTTGTCCGACGTGGTGTTTGTGGACCAGTCGCCGATCGGCAAGACGGCGCGCTCCAATCCGGTCAGTTATGTGGGTGCCTGGGATGCCGTGCGCGAGATCTTTGCAAACGCCCATTTGGCACGCGAGCGCGGCTACAGCGCCGCCAAATTCAGCTTCAACGGCGGAGATGGCCGCTGCCCGACCTGCGGCGGGTCGGGCTTTGAGCACGTGGAGATGCAGTTCCTCAGCGATGTGTACCTGCGTTGCCCGGACTGCGATGGCAAACGTTACCGGCCCGAGATTCTGGAGGTGCGCATAGAACGTCGCGTGCCCGTGGTGTCGGTGCCCGCTCGCGCAGAGGTCGACACGCCGGCACCGGTGGTGTCGGAGCGATTGATTTCCAATCCGGTGCTTGTGAAAGGTGGGCAGGTGCCGCTGACACGGCTGGTCAGTCTGAACGTGGCCGACGTGCTCAACCTGACAGTCAGCGAAGCGGCCAATATTTTTGCCGCCGACCGGGATGTGATTCGCGCCCTGCAACCCATCATCGATGTGGGGCTGGAATACGTGAAGCTGGGTCAGCCCGTGCCGACGCTGTCAGGCGGCGAAGCGCAGCGCCTCAAGCTTGCCGGTTTTCTTGCCGAAGCGGCGCGCGGCGCGAGTTCCAGCCGTCAGCCGCTGGCCAAACGCGGCACGCTGTTCATGTTCGACGAACCGACCACCGGTCTGCATTTCGATGACATCGCCAAGCTCATGCGCGCATTGCGCAAGTTGCTCGACGCGGGCCATTCGTTGCTGGTGATCGAGCACAACCTGGACGTGATCCGCGCCAGCGACTGGCTGATCGACCTGGGCCCGGAAGGCGGCGAAGCCGGAGGGCGAGTCGTGGCCATCGGCACGCCCGAAGACGCGCGCCTGCACTCCACGTCCCACACCGGCAAGGCCTTGCGCGAATACGATAGCAGCGTTGGGCTGGGTTCGCATACCGCGCAGGAGGCGAAAGTCGACTGGCATGACGAGGACAAAAAAGGGCGAGCCAACGGAGATTCCAACGCGATCCAGATCATCAACGCCAAGGAACACAACCTCAAGTCGCTGTCGGTCAACATTCCGCGCGGCAAGTTCAACGTGGTCACCGGAGTCAGCGGGTCGGGTAAATCCACGCTGGCGTTCGACATCCTGTTCAACGAAGGGCAGCGCCGCTACCTGGAGTCGCTGAACGCTTATGCGCGCAGCATCGTGCAACCGGCGGGACGGCCCGAAGTGGATGCTGTGTATGGCATTCCGCCAACCGTGGCGATCGAACAGCGGCTGTCGCGCGGCGGGCGCAAATCCACCGTGGGGACCGCTACCGAGATCTGGCATTTTTTGCGATTGTTGTACGTCAAGCTGGGTGTCCAGCATTGCATTCGCGACGGCGCGGCGGTGGCGCCGCAGACGGCCGACAGCATTGCCGCGCAATTGCTGACGGCCTTCCGCGGCCAGCATATCGGCTTGCTGGCGCCATTGGTAATGAACCGCAAGGGCGTATATACCGAGCTGGCGGACTGGGCGCGCCCGCGTGGTTTTACGCATCTGCGGGTGGATGGCAATTTTTTGCCCACCACCGGGTTTCCGCGCATCGACCGTTTCAAGGAGCACACCATCGAACTGCCGGTGGCCAGCCTGGACATCACGCCCAACAACGAGGCCCAGCTGCGCGAGATTTTGTCCAGTGCACTGGTGCATGGCAAAGGCGTGGTGCACGTGCTGAGCGACCTGACCGGGTTGCGCGCCGCCATGATGGCGG
>JANYBQ010000329.1 GCA_025360705.1 Betaproteobacteria bacterium
GGCAGAGCTAACCGCCCCCGTGATGCCGACCGAAGGATCGGCCCAGCTAATCGCCCCCGCATTGGGGGCCGATGACGTGTTGTCCCAGCTCGGGCTCCTGATGGCGATCTTGCTACCGATAAACTGGTAATTGCCGAAGCCGCCCACCTGGTCGTTGATGCTCGATCCAATCAGGCTGTTGCCCGACCCAACGGCACCAAAAGTTCCGCTTGCCTGATCGAACCATGTAACCGCACCGGCATTGGTCGCCGTGCCATTGGCCCAGTTCGGACTGAACACCAAAGACTTGCCGCTGCCGATGTTTTGAACACCGCCGCTACCAACCTGATCATTGGCAACGCTGCCCACCAGACTGTTACCCGCGCTGACCACGCCAACCGGCGGTGCAGTGCTGTTGATCCATGTCACGGCCCCCGCACTGCTGTGCCACGCGGGCGTGGGAACATAGTAGTTCGCACCACCCAGAAACTGAACCGTGCTGTTGCCGACCTGGTCCCCGCTGGCATCGCCTACCAGGCTGTTGGCAGAGCTAACCGCCCCCGTGATGCCGACCGAAGGATCGGCCCAGCTAATCGCCCCCGCATTGGGGGCCGATGACGTGTTGTCCCAGCTCGGGCTCCTGATGGCGATCTTGCTACCGATAAACTGGTAGTTGCCGAAGCCGCCCACCTGGTCATTGATACTCGATCCAATCAGGCTGTTGCCCGACCCAACCGGGCCGAAACTTCCGCTTGTATTGTCAAACCAGGTAACCGCGCCGGCAGACGTTGCGGCGCCATTACTCCAATTCGGACTGAAGACCAGCGACTTGCCACTTCCAAGATTCGCGAATCCGCCACTACCCACTTGATCCCCAGAGCTGGTACCGACCAAACTGTTACCCAGCAGCGTCCCGACAATCGGCCCGACTACAGGGGCTGCGCTGTCGATCCAGGTCACAGCCCCGCGGTTGCTGTTCCATGTTGGCGTTATCACCGCATAGTGGACTCCGTCGATGAACTCGGTCCCATTGTCGCCAACCAGATCATTCACGTTGCTACCGACCAGACTGTTGGTAGCGTTAACCGCACCAAATATCGAAGAACCGGGGTTCGCCCATGTCATCGCCCCGGCTGACGCCGCAGTGCCACCGTTGTTCCATAGCGGACTTTTGATGACGATCTTGCTGCCAATGGTGTCCCAGTAGCCGCTGCCGACCTGATCGCCAGCGGTTGAGCCAACCAGGCTGTTGATCGAGCCCACGACACCTACGGTGCCGGCCGCCTGATCGAACCAGGTGACCGCGCCAATGTCGCCGCTCCAGTTCGGGCTGAATACCAGTGACTTTCCGGCACCGAGGTTGTAGACGCCGCCGTTGCCGACGCGATCATTGGCAGTGCCGCCCACCAAACTATTGCTGCTGCTGACCGCGCCAACCGGCGGGGCAGTCGGATCGACCCAGGTAATCGCGCCGGCGCTGCTGTTCCAAGCGGCAGTGGCAACGTAGTACCTGGCACCGGCAAGTACATTTATGCCGCTATTGCCGACCCGGTCATTGCTGGTGGCTCCCACCAAGCTGTTGGAGGCGGATACCACGCCGGAAATTCCGGTAGTACCGTCAGCCCAGGTAATCGCGCCGGCCGCACCATTCCAGTTGGGACTGAAAATTGCGAGCTTGCCGCTCGTCAAAGTCTGAATGCCACCGCTGCCGATCTGGTCGCCTGCGGTTGCGCCCACCAGGCTGTTGGCTGAGGAAACACTACCTGAAACCCCGGTCGTCGGATTGAATGTTGTCAAAGCCCCGGCCGACCCACTCCAAAATGGGCTGCTCACCAAAAAGTTGCCCGAGCCCAAAAATCTTGCGATGCTGCCGCTGCCGACCTGGTCGTTGGCGGCACTTCCACGCAGGTTGGACAGCAGCGCGCCAGTAGTGCCATCAAACAGATAGATCGCGCCGGCATTGGTGGCGGCGAAGTCATCGGTGGATTTGAACACCAGGATGTTGCCGGTAGGACTCAGTACTTGCAGGCTCTGACCAAAACTCTCGTTGCTGCCCGGATTGGGATCCAGCAACTCGATGTTGGCACCTGCCGTCACTGCCGGCGCCTGGATCTTTATGTATTTCGGGTCGAGCAGGAATGTGCCGTTTTTGCCGTGCGCGGCTCCGGCGTTGGCCAAGCCACCGAACTGCGTCTGCTCTTTGCCGGATACCTCGATAAACCCGCCATTGCCGCCATTGGCGCCACCACGCGCTGCAAGGTTGCCGGCAAACCGGTTAGTGCCATCGGCCCACACAATCACATTGCCACCGTCGCCATCCACTCGTGCGCTTGCCTCGAAATTGCTCGCGCCGCTGGCGACGACATTCCGCGCATTCGGCACGCTATCGTCCGTGCCAGACCTTCCGCCACCAACGCGCATTGAGCCTCCGCCCGCGTCGCCGTTCGCGACCAGGTGCGCAGCAGCAAACGTGAGTTCTCGCCCGGTAATCGTTATGGCCCCACCGACCCCAGTGCCGGCACTTGCATCCATGGTGGCCGATGTAAAAAGATAACCAGAACTATTTGGGTCGGCATCCACAGCCAACCCTATATCTCCGCCTCGCAGCATGCCTTTGGCAGAAACGACGGCGCTGGCGCTCTGGATCAAACGGCTCTGGGCTTTGAGCGTAATTGTGCCGGCCAGGGTATCCCTGCCATTGGCCTGGATCGCCCCGTCTTGCACTAGCTTGGCTGACTGCACTTCGACGCTTCCGCCTCGGCCACCGTCGACCGTAATCGACGCATCGCGCTCGATAGAAACAATCCCCGCATCGGCACGGATAGCCACGTTCCCGCCGCGTGGCGTTGCCTGTAGGGGAATGGCTGCTGAAATGGCTTGGGCACTGACAAGCGAACTGGAATCGATCGAGACATTACCGGCCTGGGATTCGATGCTGATCGTCCCACCTAGTGTGCTGCCATCGGCCAGCGTCTTGCTGCCGGCCGCCAAAGTTAAATTACCTCGTGCCGTCAGCACTAAACGGCCGCCTTCGTTGACCAGGCTTTGCGCCTGGATCACACCTGAATGGCTTAAGGTTCCGGCAAACACGCCCACAGCACCACCGCTGAGGGTTCCCAGGTTGATTACCTGGTTGTCCTTGCTCTGGATCGCAAACGTGATGTCGTTCAGGTTGCGCCCGGTTATCTCCACCATCTCACCGGCGGCCAGCACAATGTTGCCGCCAGCACTGGTGATGACGGCATTGCCGTCCACTCCGATATTGGGGGCCACCAGATACACGTCGCCGCTGCCGGAACTGATACGGCCCCTTGCCTCAATACCACCCGCGGCCGCCTGACTGGAAAATTTAAGTTTGCCGGATTTGAAATCGGCGTCGTTGAGGTTGAGCGTGGACGCAACAAAGCCCTGTGTGTCGATAACGCTGCCGGCGCCAAATACGATGCCGTTCGGGTTGATCAGAAACACGCGGCCATTCGAACCCAGGGTGCCGTCAATCTGGCTTTTCAGGCTCGGGGTTTGCGCCTGAACTCGGTTAAGTACTGTGCTGGCCGCGTTCTGCTGCTGAAAGTATGTGGTTTCCCCGACTCCGACCGAAAAACTCTGCCAATTGATGATCGTACCAGGGGTATTGGTGACCATCAATTTCTTGCCCTGCGCCTGTAACACGGCCTGGCCGTTTACTACCTGCGCACCGGTCGGATTGGCCTGTGCCAACTGGGACCCCATCCCATAGATTCCTGCCAAAGCGACAACCAGTGCGCTACGGCGAAAACCAAAGGTGACAATCATTAAACTCTCCTGACTTCTAGCGATTCTTTTGCCGACGGCCAGAGACCGATCCGCCGCAACCCTCACTTGCAATACGAAAAAATCCTACAACCGCGGAAAAGGCCCCGAAATCGACAAATCGCGCGGATTGATGTAACTGGCTGTGACTTACTGCCGGATTTGGTCATATTTAGTGTTTTTTGTCCAGCCCAAATTTGACGAGTGTTGGGTCTTGGCACCATCCGGACTCCACCCGGAAGCGCTGCTTGCGCAAGTCGAATGGGTTTCATCCAAGGTCGATAATCCGCATCCATGAATCCCATGCTCGGCCAGCTGCAGCCCTACCCGTTCGAGAGGCTACGTCAGCTATTTGAGGGTGTATGTGCCGATCCGGCTTACCGGCCTATCAGTCTTGGCATCGGGGAACCGAAACACCCGACGCCCGCTTTTATCGCCCATGCCTTGAATCAATCGGCAAACCGCATTCCAAGCGGCTTGGCCGGTTATCCGGCCACCGCTGGCGAAACCGGGTTACGGGCGGCCTTTACTACTTGGCTTAAAAGTCGTTACAGCTTGGAACTCGATCCGGCAACACAAGTGTTGCCTGTTAATGGTTCTCGTGAAGCCTTATTTGCGTTTGCGCAGACCGTCGTCGACTCCAGGCCAGCGTCGAACGGCTGCGGTTCCGGTACTGCCCCGCTGGTGATCTGCCCCAACCCGTTCTATCAAATTTATGAAGGCGCCGCATTGCTGGCAGGTGCCCAGCCATGGTTCGTGGCGGCGGACCCGGCGCGTAATTTCGCGCAGGACTGGGACAGTGTGCCGGTAGAGGTATGGTCGCGTACCCAATTGCTGTTTGTGTGCTCGCCCGGCAATCCGACCGGCGCCGTGATGCCGCTGGCTGAGTGGGAAAAACTGTTCGTCTTAAGCGACCGGTTTGGTTTTGCGATCGCGTCGGACGAGTGTTACAGCGAGATCTATTTTCGCGACGAACCGCCTTTGGGCGGGCTGGAGGCAGCAGCGACGCTTGGGCGCGCCGATTTCAAAAACCTGATGTCCTTCACCAGTTTGTCCAAACGCAGCAATGTCCCCGGGATGCGCAGCGGATTCGTGGCCGGCGATGCCAATCTGATTAAACAGTTTTTGCTGTACCGGACCTATCACGGCAGCGCCATGAGCCCGGTGGTACAGGCCGCGAGTATTGCCGCGTGGGCGGACGAAGATCACGTGATCGCCAATCGGGCCATGTACCGAAACAAGTTCGCGCGCGTCACCCCAATACTGTCCAGCGTTGTGGACGTCGCGTTGCCTGACGCCGGCTTTTATCTGTGGGCCAAGGTGCATGGCAGCGATACCGACTTCGCACGCGAATTGTTCGCTCTTTACAATGTGACGGTTTTGCCCGGCAGTTACCTGGCGCGCGAGGTCCATGGTGTCAACCCGGGTGCGCAACGCATTCGTATGGCGCTGGTAGCCGAAACCGCCGAATGCGAAGAGGCCGCGCAGCGCATTGTCCAGTTCGTCAAAAGCAGAATCTGAACTACCAACTTTTTGTACCTTATGACCCAGCAACTCCAGAACACGATCGACGCAGCTTGGGAAGACCGCGCCAATATCTCCATTAAGTCCGCTCCCAAGGAAGTCGTGGAGGCGGTGGAACATGTGATCGCCGGCCTCAACGGCGGGCACCTGCGCGTGGCCACCCGCGACGGCGTGGGGCAGTGGACCACCCACCAGTGGATCAAGAAAGCGGTACTGCTAAGTTTTCGGCTCAAGGACAACACGGTCATACGTGCCGGCGACCTCGGCTTTTACGACAAGGTCGAAACCAAGTTCGCGCACCTGAACGAGGACGCCATGAAAGCCACCGGCGTACGCGTAGTGCCGCCGGCCGTCGCCCGGCGCGGCAGCTTCATCGGCAAAGGCGTGGTTCTGATGCCGTCATACGTCAACATCGGCGCGTATGTGGACGAAGGCACGATGGTGGACACCTGGGCTACCGTGGGGTCGTGCGCGCAGATTGGCAAAAACGTGCACTTGAGCGGTGGCGTAGGCATTGGGGGCGTGCTCGAACCGATGCAGGCCGGGCCGACCATTATTGAAGACAACTGTTTTGTCGGCGCACGCTCCGAGGTGGTTGAAGGGGTCATCGTGGAAGAAAACTCCGTAATCTCGATGGGGGTTTACATCGGCCAGAGCACCAAAATTTACGACCGCGCCAGCGGCACGGTAAGTTACGGTCGCATACCCGCCGGCTCGGTCGTGGTGTCGGGTAATCTGCCCAGCGCGGACGGTAAATACAGCCTCTACTGCGCCGTGATCGTGAAGCGCGTGGATGCGCAGACGCGGGCCAAGACCAGCCTGAACGAGTTGTTGCGCGACTGACCGGACTTTCTGTTTTTCAGACCACCAGGGCTCCATCATGGCAACCACGACCACACCGGGAACGATGGAACGCATTCTTCGCCTGATGAGCGACAAGAAGGCGTCGGACGTGTATTTGTCGGCGCATTCCCCAGCCCTGATCAAGATCAACGGTCTGTGTATTCCGATCAACAATCAGGTATTGCCGCCCGACGCGCCGCGTAATTTGCTGGCCGAAGTGGTGCCTGCCGACCGTATGGTCGAGCTCGAAACGACCGGTGAGCTCAACATGGGTTTTCCGTTATCGGGTGTGGGTCGGTTCCGCCTGAGCGCGATGCGCCAGCGCGGATCCATTGCCGCCGTGATCCGTTTCATAACCAATGAAGTACCCGCGCTCGCAAGCTTGGCGGTTCCCATGATTTTGGGCGACCTGATCATGGAAAAACGCGGTCTGATTTTGATGGTCGGCGCTAGCGGCGCGGGCAAAAGCACGACCTTGGCATCGATGATCGACCTGCGCAATGAAAACGTGTCGGGGCACATCCTGACGATCGAAGATCCAGTTGAATTCCTGTTCAAGAACAAACGCTCGGTGGTCAACCAGCGCGAGATCGGCACCGACACCGAGTCGCTGCAAGTCGCGCTGAAAAACGCGCTGCGCCAGGCACCCGACGTTATTCTGATCGGAGAAATCCGGGATCGCGAAACCATGACAGCGGCGCTGGCATATGCGCAGTCCGGTCATCTGTGCCTGGCCACCATGCACGCCAACAACAGTTACCACGCACTTAACCGTATCCTGAGTTTTTACTCGGTCGAAGTGCGCCAGACCATGCTGGGCGACCTGGCTGCGGCGCTGAAGGCGGTCGTTTCCCAACGCCTGCTGCGCACCGTGTCGGGCAGCCGTATCCCGTCAGTCGAAATTCTGCTAAACACCAAGCTGGTTTCGGAACTGATTGAAAAAGGCGACTTTTCCGGTGTGAAGGAAGCACTGGAAAAATCGATGGCCGAAGGGTCGCAGTGTTTCGAGGCCGATATTGCGCGCCTGATTCTGGCCGGCGCAGTCGACCGCAAGGAAGGCTTGGCCAACGCGGACTCGCCAACCAACCTGATGTGGCGTATGCAGAACGACTTCTCCAAAGCCTTGGCCCCGCAGCCGCAGGACGACCCGGACGATGAACCGACGTTCACCGAGATCACACTGGACGTCAAACATTGATGCTGGCCTGCCTTTTCATCGACGCATGACGGTTCTGGAACTGATCGATGCCAAAGCCACACAACTCGAAGCCGCAGGCGTAAGTTTTGGACACGGCACTGCCAACGCCTTTGACGAAGCTGCGTGGCTGGTGTTGTGGAAGCTCGGTTTTCCGCTGGATTCGGAACTGGATGGGCCGGCGTCCATAGCGGACGTCCCGGTGGCCCCGGCGCAGCTTGCGCTGGTGGAAAACTTGATTGCATTGCGCATCGCGTCGCGTCAGCCGGCGGCCTACCTCACCAACGAGGCCTGGCTACAGGGTATAGCCTTTTATGTGGACCATCGGGTGATCGTGCCGCGCAGCCTGATTGCCGAACTGCTGATGGGGGGAGAACTGGACTATTGGTTGCCCGCCCAGAGTCACCGTGTGCTCGATATGTGTACCGGTGGCGGCAGCCTGGCCATACTGGCCGCGCTGTCCTGGCCCGATCTGGCCGTAGACGCCGCGGACATCTCGGGCGATGCGTTGGCCGTGGCAGCCATCAATCTGGACCGGCACGGGCTGGCTGGCCGCGTACAAGTCTTCCAGGGGGATGGGCTCGCGCCACTGTCCGGACCTTACGATTTGATCCTGTGCAACCCACCGTACGTCAATGCCGACAGCATGACGCATTTGCCGCCCGAGTACCTGGCGGAACCGGCATTAGCGCTCGCGGGTGGGGCTGACGGAATGGATTTTGTGCGGCGACTGCTGCGCGATGCACCATCCAGGATGACAACCGATGCGGCGCTGGTGCTGGAGGTCGGCAACGAACGCCAGCACTTCGAAGCCGCTTTTCCAAATCTCAATGCCATGTGGCTCGACACCAGCGCAGGCGGCGACCAGGTCTGCGTGCTGACCCGCACAACGCTGCTAGCCCCTTAGAAATCGAACCATGATTACCCTGAAGAACGTCACCTTACGCCGCGGCGCGAAAGTCCTGCTGGACAACGCATCCGTCACCCTCAACCCCGGTGAAAAAGTCGGTCTCGTAGGCCGCAATGGCGCTGGAAAATCGTCCATGTTCGCTCTGCTGGACGGGTCGCTGCACGAGGACGCGGGCGACTACAGCGTCCCCACCCAGTGGCGTATGGGCCAGGTGGCGCAGGACATGCCCGAGACCGAACAAGGCGCAACCGACTTTGTAATCGAAGGCGATACCCGCCTGTTGGCCGCGCAGTCCGAGGTGGCCGCGGCCGAAGCCGGCAACGACGGTGACCGCATGGCGCACGCCTACATGGAGTTGCAGGACGCCGGAGCGCATGACGCCCCGGCCCGCGCGCAGGCGCTGATCCTGGGCCTGGGGTTCAAGACTACGGAGTTGAGCAACCCGGTGAACAGCTTTTCCGGCGGTTGGCGCATGCGCCTGCAATTGGCACGCGCGCTGATGTGCCCGTCCGACCTGTTGCTGCTGGACGAACCCACCAACCACCTGGATCTGGACGCACTGGTGTGGCTGGAAACCTGGCTCAAGCGTTTTGAGGGCACCATGCTGGTGATCAGCCATGACCGCGAGTTTCTGGACGCTGTTACCAACGTCACGCTGCACATCGACGCCGCCAAGCTGATGCGTTACAGCGGCAACTACAGCAAGTTCGAGGACATGCGCGCCGAGCAGATGGAGCTACAACAAAACGCCTTCTCGAAACAGCAGGACAAGATCGAACACCTGCAGAAGTTCATTGCCCGTTTCAAGGCCAAAGCCAGCAAGGCCAAGCAGGCGCAAAGCCGCGTCAAGGCGCTCGATCGCATGGTGAAAATCGCGCCGCTGCTGGCCGAAGCCGACTTCAGCTTCGAGTTCCGCGAACCCGCGAACCTGCCGAACCCGATGTTGTCGATGCAAGGGGTGGGTTTTGGTTACCAGGCGCCGGCAGAGGCGCCAGCCGGAACTCCGCCGAACGTGATCGTGCGCAACGTCAGCCGCTCCGTGCTGGCGGGGCAACGCATCGGCATTCTCGGCGCGAATGGACAAGGCAAGTCCACGCTGGTGAAAACCGTGGCACGCGAGCTGCAACCGATAGGCGGCGACATTACCGAGGGCAAAGGTCTCAACATCGGTTATTTTGCCCAGCAGGAGCTCGACGTACTGCGGCCAGCCGACACCCCGCTGGAGCACATGATCACGCTGGTGCGCGAACTTACCGCTGCCGGAAAGATTGCGGGCCAGGCCACGCGCGAGCAGGATTTGCGCAGCTTTCTGGGCAACTTCAATTTTGGTGGCGACATGGTCAAGCAGGCCGTGGGCAGCATGAGCGGCGGAGAAAAGGCTCGGCTGGTCTTGTGCATGATCGTGTGGCAACGCCCCAACCTGCTGCTGCTGGACGAGCCCACCAACCACCTTGATTTGGCCACGCGTGAAGCACTCGGAATGGCGCTTAATGAATTTGAAGGCACGGTGATGCTGGTAAGCCACGACCGCGCCTTGCTGCGCTCGGTCTGCGACGAATTCTGGATGGTGTCGCGCGGCGGCGTGGCACCGTTCGATGGCGACCTGGACGACTACCAGCGCTACCTGCTTGACGAGGCCAAGCGCCAGCGCGAAGAAATCAAGCAAGGCAGCAACGCGGCCAACGGCAAAGCCGGTAGTAAAAGCGGCGGCAAGAAATCGCCAAAAACGAACAGCAACAAAGCGCCGGGTAAATCGGCTCTGGAGGCAATCGAAGCGCAGATGGGTGTTCTCAACGGCGAAGGTGCCGCATTGGAATCCCATTTGAGCACTGCTGTGCGGCATTCCGAAATTGCCGAGTTGGGCAAACGCCTCAAGTCCGTCAACGATGAATTGAAGCGCTTGGAAGATCGGTGGCTGGATTTGTCCGGCAAGCTCGATACCGTGAGCGCCTGACGGTAGGCCATCGCTCACACAGTCCGTTGAGGCGCTCCGATAGGCCGGGCGCTGCGGCGAGCGTATCTTCCAGGCAGCCCTGAAAACGAAGGGAGCACGGAGCGCAATGCTCAAATCGATTTTTCCGATTCGGTCCCAGGACATCTGTATTCCGGTGTTTTATAAGCGCGCTCCCGGCATCTACGTGCAGCAGGGTGCGGTCCGTCAGCGTCCGATGCACTCGTCGGATTTTCCCCGTGTTTTATGGATCGGTCGCCATGGCCAAAGCGCGGGTAATGTGGCCCGCGACGGGGCAGAAGCCCAAGGGATCGAGGTAATCGACATCGCAACGCGCGACATAGACGTACCTCTTTCGGACTGGCGCCGTCAACAGACGGAAAGTCTGGGCCGCTGGTTTGGAGAGCTCAAAAGCTAGCGGTAGCCCGCAGTCCAACCACCGTTGAATTGGGGATCTTTCTCGTTTGTGCGAGATCGCCAGGATCTACGACTCCCCCGCCCGGATTGCGTGTGTACTGAAGGAAACCTTGCATAACCAGCCAGGTCGTAGCCTGGAACTGGTAGGTGGCCTCGACAAATGTTTCACTTCGGCGAACCGGAATGTTGGTTGCTTTAAAAGCGTTGTTATCCGCCTCCAACCCACGCGTGTTGCTGCCTATCTCGACGTAGCCCAAACCCAGACCTACCACGTCACTGTCCCGGCCAGCTAGGGGCACAGCCATCGTCACGCCGAGATTGGCACTAAAACTCACCTGGTTTCGGTCGCCTGGTGCAGCCGTCGCGCGCGCAAACAGATTGACGGCCCGGAGCCCACCTGCGCTGTCGCGCCACACGGTCTGGTCGGCCACCGCGTACACGCTGTAATTGCCTGCACGCTGGAGCGCGTTCCCGCTGCTAAGCGGGCTGGCCAGCGACAAACCTCCGCGGTCAAAGCGCGCATCGGAAAATTTCTTGTTCTGATACCAAGCACCAGCCTTGTACATACCGGGCAAACCGCTTTTCGCCGCGGTGTCTGTTTCGCCCGGCTTAGGTTGATTGACGCCGTATTGAAATTCGGCAATATAGAGCGTGCCACCATGCAAACTGAAGGTCGTCCCTCTGTTATTGGCCTTTTGAGGGTCCTGGGTGGTGGTATTCGCTGGGTCTCCAGCGAACGCTCCAACCAGCAGCGTGGTGGAATCACCCACGCGCGAGCGCAGTCGCACGCCAAGGCTGGACAGCGGATAGGCGGGCCCTGCTGCCGGCAGATCAAGTGAGGGCAACACTGGCCAGCCAAACGCTGCGCCTGCAAAGCTGCCCGCATATTGGCTGATCATGAATTCCTGGTCCAGGCTTTGCTGGCCAATTTTCAGGTCCAGGCTGTCATTGAGCTTGTGCTGGTACCACAACTCCCAGAGTCGGGGACCATTGAGCGCTTCAATACCACTGGCGGTCTGCAAGCTACCAATGTAGTCTGGAGATAGCTGACGACCGTGAATCTGTAAGGCGCTGAGGTTGAAGTTGCCCCGCTCCCAGCCACCGGCTGGCTGCGTATCCAGCCCCAGGGTCAAGGTAGTCAGTCCGTGATAAACCCGTCCGGTGTTGAGGCCACCCCGGGTATTTCTCAGCCATTCACTGGTTTCGGTCAGGCCCATGGTCACACCATGGCGAGCCAGCGCCGGGCGCAGGCCTCCCATTTTACCGAACAGCGTCGGTACCCAATAGTCTGCCGGTTTTTCAGCGAGCGTTTCTCCCGACTTATCGCGGGACGCGCCTGCTGCTGCTTCGCCGGGCTGCTCAGCAACCGGCGATTCGACGACTATCGTGGGCATTGGGCTGCCCGCTGGATTGGCACTAGCGCCAGTGAGCTTTTCGCCTGCCATGGTCTGAGCCAAAGCCGGGACGCTCACGAATGCCGCCGCAAGGCAACCAACGGCCAACGTGATGCGCAATTTCGTGTGTGATCTTGACCGGCGACCCAGCTCAACCCTGACGGCGTTTTTTTGTCCCTCAACCTCGCTAGGCAGCGTGTCTTCAACGAAGTTTGGCACGCTGAAATTTCTCATGAATCACGCCCCTGTCGATTGGCCGGTGGCCAGTTGGACCATCTTGAAGATCAACATGCCCGCTGCAACCACCAGATAGGCCCGAAGAACGATCATCCACAGCCGATTGAGCAGGCTGATTTGAGCCGGCGCCAGCTCGCTGATCGGTTGCATGCGCCATGTGCTGCGCATCGATTTGTCGTAGATTGCCCCAAGCACCTGGGTAATACCGCGTGATTTCTCATACACCTTGACGCACAGCCGACAAAACAGTTGCGACCACGCCAGCCGCCAAAATGCCCAGAATCTGTGTGTCGGTAATGCTCGGGAACAGAACAGAGGCGGTAAGAATGATCGACAGCATCACCAGTATCGCGACGATAGCGCCCGCAAAGTAATTGGAAAGCTTTCAGTTCACCCAGGGGCCGAGCACTGCTTTGTCATTACACAGGAGAAGCAGGAACACCGTGGCGCTGGGCAGCAGTACGCCGGCCAAAGTTTGTACGAGATTCGTTAACAACCCCAGAGGGGCGCCGGGCGTTAATACCAACGCAGCCGCGACTGCGATCAACCCACAGTAGACAGCATAAAAACCTTTGGCATCACCGACCTTTCGATGCAGCGAATGCTTGAGCGACAAGACATCTCCGAGTGCGTAAGCCGTAGATAAAGAGACCGCACAGGCTCCAATAATGCTGGCATCTATCAAGGCTACCGCAAACATGACCCCTGGCAGACGACCATAGTATTTTTCCAGGCCAGTTGCGACTGCACCCGCATCCGCGAAGTTGCCGAACTCGGGTTTGCCGCCAAATACTTGCGCGGTGAAAGCCATCATGGCGACGGCTCCGACGATGACAATCACAATGCCTAGCCACAAATCGATGCGTTCGTACGCCATGAAGCGCGGGGTAATACGCTTGTCGATCACATAGCTTTGCTGAAAAAACAATTGCCATGGGGCAATCGTCGTGCCAACAATGGCGATGATCAGCAGCATGACTTCGCTCAACTTGCCGTGGGGCGGCATGGCGGGGGTGAAGAAATCATGCGCTATTTGTCCTACCGGTGGATGAACCATGAAGATGATGGGCACGACCAGCAAACTGCCCAGTATCAAAATCATCGCAAAGCGTTCAAAGCGCCGAAAGTTTCCGGTAGACGCCGCGCCCATGATGACAATCGCTGCCGCACCGATCCCCCACAACTTGGAAAGTCCAAGGTATTCCAGTCCGAGGCTGATTCCGATGAATTCAGTAACGATGGTCAGCGCATTCAGTACGAATAAATCGATCACGCTGAAGGCACCCCAGAACTTCCCAAACCTTTCGAAGATCAGTCTCGCATGCCCAACGCCGGTAACGGTTCCCAGGCGCAAAACCATTTCCTGATTGAGGAAGAGAACGGGCACCAGCAGCAGCAAGGTCCACAACAAGGTGGTACCGTAGTTTTGACCGGCCTGTGTGTAGGTGCCGAATGCCCCAGCATCGTTATCGCCGACCATGACGATCATGCCAGGGCCAATAATGGCGAGCAGGGTTTTTATCTTGCTCCATAGAGTCAATCTCGGGGCGTGGTCATTCGCACCGATGGATCCGAAGGCACCGTGGATATCGCCCACGTGTGCTTCGTCCAGAACGGCGCCTCGACTGTGCGCTGCAACTTCCCTGCGGTCCCCGGGCGCTGCATTGAGAATGGCGGTTTTTGGCATGATTTTTCTCTGAAAAGATTTTTTGTGGATGTGGAAACGACATTGCTGCTACCAGCCGTGCTGGCCACGTGGCTCTAGCCGAAAACTAGAAGGCTTCTTGGTATGGTCAGCAGTCACCGCCCGAGCGTCGCCGCCGTTGCGGGTCAGGCAGCTGACGCAGGCCAAAGCCACTGCCGCCGTGTAGAAAAGAAGATAGAGTTTCATCTTGTCACTCCCACTGAGAGAGAGCTCGAAGAGCGGCGGGACGGGGTCAATTTGCTGATTCGTCCATGCACAGTGACTACAGGACCTGGAGTCGGCCGCTGCAGGCGAGCACACGCTGGCTCGTTGGGATTGGGCATGCCAACTTGCGCTAACCGGGTGCGATCGTCGTTGGAAAAACGCCGGTATACGTCCGCCCGTTCAGCAAACGCAAGCATGAACAGAACTTCGGCCATCTTGCGGCTGGGCAGGGCTGCCAAAGCCAGCGCAAAGATGAAAGAACCGTGACCGCCGAGCAGTTGGCCCGGAACGCTTGTGCGGCGGGCTGTCAAAGCGGCACTCAGCGCGAGTGCCAATGTTTCGCGGCAAGAATATGTCATCAAAACCTCTCTGGGGCATCGGCCAGGAGGTTTTCTCACGCGATCAGGCGAGGGAGGGCCTCCGTGGCTGGACCGGTTGATTGAAATTCACTGGGAGAAAAAAGATTGCCGGAGACGCCACTTGGCGCCAACTCGGGGCGGGGTCCATCTGAGTCTCCTTACAAGGTTGGGAATTTGGAAATAATCAGCTGCGGCGCACACTGATTTCGCGTGATGCAGCCCAAGAGGCCGCATGTTGCTGGGAGAGCAAAAAGCAGCGGATACGATGGGTTGGCCAGACGGTCTTCCGATCAACCGCAAACGCGGAATTCAGTGCGGCGCACTGAGCCGTGGTTGCTAGAGAAGCAGAAGTCGGTACCAACGCGTGCTGGGAGATATCGCCGATACGAGGGCGACGGAAGAGTTCGGCATTTGCAAAAGGCATGGCATAACCTCCAAGCTTGTAAAAAGCCACGCGCACGAACGATGTCAGATTCTTCCCCAGAAGGGCGCAAGTCTGCTTGACTGCGACCTAATTGAAAGGCGTGAAGTCAGCGAGGAAAAGGGTCTGGATAGTCCCCATGCTTTGAACGGCTCCACGGGAGTCATCGCAAAACAAGCGGGAAAGGGCTGCGGTCTGTTTCAGAACCCCAGCCCGGGGAGGGGCGTTAGGGTGCCGAGTGCGCAGCGGCCATCAAGGCACGCTTTACATCACTGTATCTACTGGCACTGTCCACGAATGCGGCTCCGGAATTAAGATGTGCGCATTATCGCAGTGCAACATAAGAATTGTCCACTTCATTGATTGCTGTTTTTTCGTTTTTTTAAGGGCGGCCGTGGAACGAGGACGTCCGCCATCCAATGCTATGCCCGGCTGCAGTCGCGTCGTGTCGGGCATCGACCGCTGAATGCAGGTAGCTGCTGGTCGTGTTGATGTTGGCATGGCCCAGGTGATCGCGAACAACTTTCAAATCGGCCTTTTCGCTCAGGTGGTTGGGCGATGTCCGGTAACTGGTGGCAGTGGTGGCACCTATCGCCTCATGCAGCGGCATGTCAGCATTGAACAGCTTTGGAATAGAGGCCCAACAAGTCAGACCTTCGAGCGCTGCCACCCACCTTCAAACTGTCACCATCGTCAGAAACAAAAAAGCCTGCTATCAACTAAGTAGCAGGCTTTCTATGCCCCAAAGGGATGAGTGGTGGGTCCTGACAGATTCGAACTGTCGACCTACGGATTAAGAGTCCGCTGCTCTACCAACTGAGCTAAGAACCCACTTTTTAAATTGTCCTGCCGCATGGGCCTGAAGCTTAAGCACCTGGCAGGGGTGACAACCCGTGAAAGAGGCCTGACCTCGCGATCAGGCCCTTGCATCCTGGTGGGACGTGCGGGGGTCGAACCCACGACAAACGGATTAAAAGTCCGCTGCTCTACCAACTGAGCTAACGTCCCGTCACCTCTTCGCGTCGCCGTTCTCACATTGCCGCAAAGCCAAAAATTATAGCTCGATTCGGACTGGTTTCGGCGCAGTCGACGAATCAAGATTGCCTGGCGATTTCGTTTAGCACCCAGCCGGCGGCGCATTGGCCAAAGGTGGCGGTCACCATGACCAACGATCCATAACCGTGGCAGTTGAGAGACCCGTCCGACTCCAGGCCGCAGGACGGGTCCACTGGCGACACCGGTTCACGGCTGAATACGCAGGCAACTCCCATCTTCTTGCCTTCGCGCGGCGCGGCGTGGTCCTTGCGCAGGCGGTTGCGTAGCTGGGCCAGCAATGGATCGTGGGTAGACGACGACAAATCGCCGATCTCCACCTGGTGGGCCATGCGTTTGCCGCCAGCGGCACCTACCGCTATAAAAACTACACCGCTGCGCCGCGCCCATGCGCCCATGGCTGTTTTGGCTTTGACCTGGTCGCATGCGTCGATGACAGCATCTACGCCCTCTGGCAGCAGAGCGGACCAGTTATCGGCATCGACAAACTCTTCGACACCTTCGACAATACAAGCTGGGTTGATCAGCGCGATGCGTTCGCGCATTGCCAGTACCTTGGCTTGCCCCAATGTCGTTTGCAACGCGTGTACCTGCCGGTTTATATTGGACTCGGCCACGTGGTCCATGTCGATCAGGGTCAACCGCCCTACTCCGCTACGCGCCAAAGCCTCCGCCGACCATGACCCGACTCCACCGATACCCACTACCACGACGTGCGCAGAATGAATCCGCTGGGCGGCAGACCGGCCGTAGAGGCGGTCCAACGCGCCGAACCGGCGCTCAAGATCGAACTCGACGATCATGCCGCGCCCAGCAACTAACGCAGGCGCGCCAGCCGCTCTTTACCCGCTTGGGCGGCCTCTGACTGCGGGTAGTTCTTGGCCAGCTCTTCCAGCGATTTTCTGGCTCCGCGCACGTCCTTCAGTTCGATCTGGCAATTGGCGATCGACAACAAGGCCTCGGGGGCTTTCGGATGGTCCGGCGCCGCCGACAACAAGATGCGGAAATTGGTAATGGCTTCCTTGTAGTCGCGTGTCGCGTATTGCGCGTTGCCAAGCCAGAACAGCGAAGAGGGCCCGTACCCGGTTTTGGGATAGCGCGAAAGTAGCGACAAAAACGCCGACTGTGCCGCTGCGAAGTCGCCGGAGCGGAAACTCGCCAGCGCCGCATCGAAGGCCGTGCGCTCTGCCGGCTGCGCCAGGAACTCGCGTCCATCCACTGTGACCTTACCCGGCTCAAACTTGCTCACGCGTTCATCGACACCGCGTACCAGCTCTTGCTGGCCTTGGGCCAAATCTTTCTGTCGGCGCTGGAGTTCCATCAGGTCGCGGCCGGCCTGTTCGTTTTGCCCATTTAGGCGCGCGACATCGGAGCGCAGAGCTTCTATCTGATTCTGCAGGTCAACCAGACTGCGCCGCAACTGGGTGTTTTCTTCGGTATTGCGGCGGACCAGATCGTTCTGGCTATCCTGCAAACGCTGCAGGCCCGAGTCGGACGACTGCCGGCTGGCATCGATACGTTGTCGCAAATCCAGAATTGCTTTGCGAGCCTCATCGTCATCGAACAAGCCCGCATGGGCGACACCGATCCACAGGCAGGCGGCCACCATGGCCAAGCGCATCGAACAAGGCCGGACGCGGCCGTTCAAAATACCACTCATCGGTAAGCAATCTCCGCCCGGCGGTTCTGTGCCATTGCCGCTTCGTCATTGCCCTGGACGGCCGGCTTTTCCTTGCCGAAGCTGACTGCTTCCAGCTGGCTGTCGGCCACGCCAAGCAAACCGAGCGCGCGACGAACCGCTTCCGATCTTTTTTGGCCAAGTGCCAGGTTGTATTCGCGCCCGCCACGTTCGTCGGTATGACCTTCGATCGAGGCCTTGCGGTTTTTGTCAGCTTTGATGAAACGCGCCTGGGCTTCGATTACGTCCTGGAATTCAGGTTTGATGACATAACTGTCGTAGTCGAAATAAACCGTGCGCGGACCCGATGGAGCCGCCGCGGCGGAACCCGATTTACTCAGATCGACGGGTGCAATCGCGCTATTCGCTACCAGACCCGAATTGCCCGACGCGTTACCGGCCGCGGAGTTGCCTTGCCCCGCGATCGGCGTGCCGGATTTGTCTTCAACCGCAACGTCGTCCAGCTTGACCGCGGAGCCGCAACCGGCGAGCAACGCTACCAAGGCCAAGGCCAGCAAAATTCGTTTCATTCAATAACTCCTGTTTGATGTGATTATTTCTGGAACGGGCCCCAATCGGGCTCCCGAATGTCGCCTGCCTGCCCTGCCAGACGAGCCTTGAGCTTGCCGTCAACGGTAGTCGTCATCAAGGTTTCACGGCCTTGCATCTGGGTGGCATACACAATCAATTTGCTGTTCGGCGCAAAGCTTGGGCTTTCGTCGGCGCCGGTGTCGGTGATGGAAGCGGTATTGCCACTTGCGAGCTCCATGACATGCAGTTTGAAGGCGCCATTGACGCGAGAAATATAGGCCAGCAAACGTCCATCAGGACTGATCGCCGGCGAAATGTTGTAACTGCCAGTAAAGGTCACCCGTTCCGGGTTTCCGCCGTTTGAAGACATGCGGTATATCTGCGGCGATCCGCCGCGATCGCTAACGAAATAAATGCTGCGCCCATCCGGGGAGTACGCAGGTTCGGTATCGATACTGGCTGACTGGGCAAGCCGTCGCGGGGCGCCGCTTCCGGTTGTGTCTATCACGTACAACTGCGAACCACCGGTCAGGCTGAGTGTTACCGCCAGGGTGCGGCCATCGGGTGACCACGCCGGAGCGCTATTGGATCCGCGGAAATTGGCCAGCAAGCGGCGCTTGCCGGTAGCAACGTCATGCGCGTACACGACCGGCTTGCGAGACTCGAACGACACATAAGCCAACTGCGCACCATTAGGCGACCAGGCGGGCGAGATTATTGGCTCGGGGCTGGTCAATGCCGACTGAGCGTTCTCACCGTCCGAGTCTGCAACCCACAGATTGAAGCGCTGTGCCACCTTGGTAACGTAGGCAATACGGGTCGAAAAAACGCCTTTATCACCCGTCAATTTCTCGTAAACGAAATCTGCGATGTGATGCGCGGACTGGCGCAAATCGCCGGAAACCACGGCATAGCTCTGGCCACCGAGGTCTTGCCCACGCGCCACATCCCAGAGTCGAAAACGCACGTCGAAGCGACCATCGGCAAGACGCGTCACACTGCCCGTTACCAGCGAATCGGCGCCCTTTTGACGCCACAAAGTAAGTTCGGGACGGGACAACTCGTCCAGGTTCTGTCCGCTGGCATCGAGTCCCCGAAACTGTCCGCTGCGCTCCAGATCGGCCTGCACAATAGCGCCCAGTTTTTGTGGTGCCGCGTCGTCACCGCGAAAAGCCGCCACCGCAATCGGCAACTGCGTCATGCCGACGCCCGACACCTCGACGCGAAATTGAGCCGAAGCCGGCCAAACCATGACCAGCAAACAGACACCCAATAGCAGGCGAAAAAAATTCTCGGTACGGGGAATCAGGCTGAACGTCATTGATGTTTTTAAAATGCTTGAGGCGCTTGAAGCGGCGAGCCATGTCGCTGTCCGGGTGAGCGATGAAGAGTACCACGGGCTCCAGTGGTAGATGCAAGCGGATGCAACCATTCGAAGCAGCGGGCATATCGGCGTCTGTAAGACGATGCCGCGATAATGCCCTTCGACACTCGCACGGGTAACCGCAAAGGGCCCCGTCAACAGGAATACCGATACGACCATGCAAGATCCGACCGCGCTGGCAGCCAATGTGTTCAAGCGGCTGCGACGCCTTTGGCCATTTTTTGGGCGGCCTCTTTCGGTCTGGGCCACGGCCGCCGGCAGTACGCTTTTACTGGCTTTGTCCGAGCCCTTGATCCCAGCTTTGCTCAAGCCATTGCTGGACCGCGGTTTTCAGAAAGGATCACTGCCCCTGTGGGTCGTGCCCGTTTCGCTGGTATTGCTATTTGGCGTTCGTGGTATCTGCAGCTTTGTGTCCCAGGTTGCCATGACCAGAATCACCAGCCGGGGTCTGAAGGTTTTGCGCAAGGCCATGTTCGAAAAACTTCTGGACTCCCGCCTCGCGCTGTTCACCCGCGACTCGTCGAGTGCGCTCGCCAACACCATCGTGTACGAAGTGCAATCCGGCTCCAGCCTGCTGGTCAGCGCATTGATGACCTTGACCCGCAACAGCTTGACCCTGTTGGCGCTGGTCGGCTACCTGCTGTACCTGAACTGGAAGTTGACAATGATCGTCGTCTGCCTTTTCCCGGCGGTGGCGTTCGTTATGCGCAAACTGTCGGGTCGGCTTTACAGCGTAACGCGCAATAGCCAGCAAGCGACCGACGAGCTGGCATATGTGGTGGAAGAAAACGTGCTGGCCCACCGGGACGTGCGCCTGCATGCGGCGCAGGATTCACAGGCGCTGCGTTTTGAAGGCTTCAGCGAGGCCTTGCGCCGGCTGTCCATGAAATCCACCGCGGCCTCGGCCGCGATGACGCCGTTGACGCAGCTCATGGCCGCCATCGCGTTGTCCGCGGTAATCAGCGTGGCGCTGATTCAGAGCGCGGATCAAAGCACATCGGTAGGCGGCTTCGTGGCGTTCGTGACGGCAATGCTGATGCTGATCGCGCCGCTCAAGCACTTGACCGAGGTCGCCAACCCGATTACACGCGGCTTGGCCGCAATGGAACGCGGGCTCGACCTGATCGCCAACACACCGAGTGAAACCGGTGGTACTTTTGCCAGGCAACGCGCGACCGGCATGATCCGCTTCGACAACGTCACGGTCGCTTATAGCGGCAGCATCGTGCCGGCGCTCAACCGGTTCAGCCTCGACGTGACGGCCGGAGAAACGGTGGCTCTGGTAGGCGCTTCCGGTTCGGGCAAAACCACGCTGGTCAGCCTGTTGCCGCGTTTTGCCGAGGTCACCGAAGGCAGCGTGTACCTTGACGGACACGATCTGCGCGAGTGGGAATTGGGCTCGCTGCGTGCGCAATTCGCGCTGGTCAGCCAGCACGTATTGATGATCAACGACTCGATTGCGGTCAACGTCGCACTCGGTCAGAATGTCGACCTCGCCAAGGTAGCGCATTGCCTTGCCGCGGCCAATCTGCAAAACCTGGTCGACGAGTTGCCGCAGGGCCTGAACACGGTTGTAGGGCATAACGCGATGCAGTTGTCTGGCGGGCAGCGTCAGCGCCTGGCGATTGCGCGCGCACTGTACAAGGACGCGCCGGTGCTGATATTGGATGAGGCTACTTCCGCGCTCGATGCCGAGTCCGAACGGGCGGTGCAGGAAGCTTTGCAGCGCCTGATGCAAAAACGCACCACGCTGGTCATCGCCCACCGCCTGTCCACGGTGCAACATGCCGACCGCATCGTGGTCATGGACGGCGGCCAGATTCTGGAGATAGGCCGCCATGCAAGTCTGCTCGCAGCCGGTGGCGCTTATGCGCGCCTGTATGGCATCGACCCAGGTGCCGCCGCGGCCGCAAGCGCCGAGTTGTTTAGCGCGGCCGGAGTGTGATCCCCGGCGCCGGAGCTGTGTCGCGCGCCCGGCCACACGACGTCCACCGCCAGTCCCCCAAGCGTGGCGGACCGGGCGACGCGAATCGCGGCGCCGTGCGCGCTGCTGATGCGCCGTACGATCGACCAGCCCAATCCACTCCCGCCCTGGCCGGTACCGAGCACGCGAAAGAAGCGCTCGCCCAGGCGCGCCATGTCCTCGTCGCGCATGCCCGACCCGCTGTCTTCGACCTTCAGCCGGATCTGCCGCGGTGTGCTTTCCACGACAACATGAATAGCGGCGTTTGGCGGGCTGTAGCGGATCGCGTTGTCGACCAGGTTGCGCACCAGTACGGCCAGCAGCGTCGCATCGCCCAGTACCAGGCATGGTGTGTCCGCCGCCAGGTCGATCGACTGCTGTTTGTGGATCGCCTGCGGCGCCAGGTCGGCCACCGCCTGCCTGGCCAGCGCGCTCAAATCCACCTTGGCCACGACTGCCGTGGCGCCCGTCTCCAGACGCGAGAGCGTCAGCAGTTGCTGAACCAGCCGGGCGGCCCGGTCGCATCCCTCGAGCGTCGCGAGCAAGGCATGGCGACGCGCCAGCGCACCGTCCTCGCCCAGGGCTACCTGGGCCTGGGCGCGGATGGCGGCAATCGGCGTGCGCAGTTCGTGCGCGGCATCGGCGGTAAAGCGGCGCTCGGTCTCCATCAATTCCCCAATCCGCCCGAGCAGGCCGTTGAGCGCCGCCAGCGTGGGCTCCATCTCGGATGGAGCACCGTCCAGCACGACCGGGTGCAGCGCCTGCGGCTGGCGCTCGGCCAGCGCGCGCCCCAGTCCACGCAGCGGCGCCAGGCCACGCCGCACCGCCCACCAGGCAACCAGCGCCAGCAACGGGAGCGCCAGCAGCATCGGTGACAGGGCGCTGCGCAGCACCGCGCGCAGGATGGCGGTGCGCGACTGTTCCCTTTCACCGACGTACACCTGCATGTCGTTCTCTGCGCCGTAGGCCGCGAAGACACGCCATGTCCGCGAATCGATCTGCACGGTCTTGAAGCCGGAGCGGAACTGGTTGCCCGGATCGATCATGGGCAACATCGGTGCGTTGGCTGAGCGCAATACCAACCGTCCTTCGTGAAACACCTGGAACGCGACCATGGGCGCATAACCCTGCAATGTCGGCGGGGTGACTTCGCGGTCGTCGTCCTCCACCGCGCCCACCTGATGCACCACCAGCAGGGCAGCCGCCTGCGCCAGGTGGCCGTCGAGCAATTCGTCCAGTTCATGGCGCACATCAAACCAGGTAAACACCGCGGTTGCCAGCCATATAACGGCGACCAGGCCGACCAATAGCAAGAGCAGCCGGTTTTGCAGCGAACGCGGTTGGTTCATTGCGGTCTGGCAGGCTCGCGCGTCAGCATGTATCCCACGCCGCGCACGGTATGGATCAACGGCCCGCCGAGCTTGCGCCGCAGATGGTGAATGTGCACCTCGATCGCATTGCTGTCCACTTCCTGGCCCCAGCCATACAAGTGCTGCTCTAGC